>JABJFC010000065.1 GCA_018662925.1 Alphaproteobacteria bacterium
CCACTGTGTACATCCTTTCTAGCCTTTCCTTAAATGGAAAAAGACTATCTGAAGTTAATACTTTGGGTGGCTCACTTTTTCTCCGCCTTTTTACGACGGAGCCACCCTGCTCAGTGGCTCATTATTACTCCGCTATTTACATATTTTTCATTTTTGGAAAAAAAAGACCAGAGGAAAACACCTTTGGATTAGAAACAATGTTAGTACGATTACAGCCCAATTTTTTGACACGTTAATTGTTATACTAATGTTATGCTTCCTCAACATTATAGGGTGGAATCATTTTTATGCTCTTCTTGAAAGTGGCTTTTTGTTCAAATTTATCTGTGCTATCCTTGACACTCCTTTTTGCTACCTAGGAGTTTACGTTTTAAAGAAAATTTCTCGGAGGAAGTATTTGGAAAGTTACGATAAAACTCCGTCTCAAGAAGAAGAAGAAGAAGGAGTAGCATATTTCAAAAATGATGTTAGCAATAAGATACAGTTAATAGAGAGGTATGAAAAATGTCTTTTGATTCAAAAGTAAATACTTACTATATAAAACCAGATACAGAGGAGTTATTGTGTGTAGAATCTAAAGACTCTTTATTAGATCCTTTTCACTGGGTTTTGGACAACAAATTAGCCATCGAAAAAAATTTACTGAAAAGGGGAGGTATCCTCTTCAGAAATTTTGGGATTAATTCAGTGTCCGAATTTAACAAATTTGTACAAATTTTATGTCCAAATTTATTAGACTACGTTTATAGATCAACACCCAGAACTCGCCTAGGAGGCAAGATATACACAGCCACTGAATATCCTGCAGACCGCAGTATCCCTCTTCATAACGAAAACTCATACTCAAAATCCTGGCCAGAAAAAATCTTTTTCTTTAGCGTGATAGTGGCTGATGAAGGTGGAAAAACGCCAATTGCAGACAGTAGAAAGGTTTATAAAAAAATTGATAAATCTGTTAAAGAAATTTTTGAAAAAAAAGGTGTCTGCTATGTCCGAAACTATACCCCTGGTGTTGATTTAAGCTGGCAAGAAGTATTTCAAACTGATCAAAAACAAGAAGTTGAAAAATATTGTGTGGAGCACGGTATTGAACTTGAATGGAAAACTGGAACGACAGAACTAACTACGAAGCAAATATGTCAAGCTACTCTCACTCATCCAGTTACAAAAGAAAAAGTTTGGTTTAACCAAGCTCACTTGTTTCACCCTTCTTCTTTAGAAAAAGACCAACTTGAGTCTCTAATACGAGAACTGGGAGAAGAAAACCTCCCTCGTAATGCTCTTTTTGGGGATGGGACCCCCATAGACGTTGGAACACTCAATCACATTCGTGAAGTATATTCTCAAGATAGGATAAAATTTAAGTGGCAAAGGGGAGATATCATGATGCTTGATAACGTTCTAATGGCACACAGCCGTGAGCCCTATAAAGGAGAAAGAAAAGTTGCCGTCGCTATGAGTTAGGCACTTTTTTTGAGTTTTTTCTTTTCTATCTTTTTTTCTACCTTCTTTTCTATCTTTTTTATATTATTCGCTTCTGCCTTTTTCAAACTCAAAGGCCTCATGTCAGTCCAGACTTCCTTGATATAATTTAGGCAGTCTGATTTAGTTTTCTCCTCCCCAATGACTTCCCATCCATATGGTATTTCTTTTTTATATGTGGGCCAAATAGAATATTGCTCTTCTAGGTTTATTACGACAAAAAACATGTCTTCTTGCTCTACAATTTCGCCCTGTATTATTTCTTGGTCTGACATACTCTTAACTCCTTTCAAAGTTATATGATCGGCCCACTCTACCTCTTCTAGAAAAGGCTGTCAATTTAGGGGCACAAAAAAAATCTTGATAAATACATTTTATGCGTATCTAATATACAAGTATAAGACTATGAAAAGCTTTATGAGTTAGGCCTCAATTGAGTTTACAAGGTCCTTTTTGTACGTTGAATGTTTTTGTGAGTAGTTATTCTATGCAATCAAAAAAAGTATTGTTAGCAAGCACGATAGGAACATCATTAGAGTTTTATGATTATACACTGTATGGCGTTTTTGCGCCAATACTTGCAGAACAATTTTTCCCAGGGACTAATCACTTCACTAAATTAATGATGAGCTTATCCGTATTTGCTGTAAGTTTCTTTGTTAGACCTATAGGTGGCGCTATCTTTGGATTTATTGGTGACTTTTGGGGACGTAAAAAAGCATTAATGTTAACAATTATCCTAATGGGAGGGTCAACTTTCCTAATTGGTCTCATGCCAACTTATGAACAAATCGGGTTATTTGCACCAATATTTTTAACGATTTGTCGCCTGATTCAAGGCTTTTGTGCAGGTGGGGAACATAACGGGTCTGCCATTTTCGTTATAGAACATTCAAAAACGAACAGACAAGGCATCAAAGGGGCTTTTGTTTATACAAGTGCCGCTTTTGGTAACTTAATAGCTCTTCTGGCAGGAAGCCTTGTTCTTAGCTCAAACATGCCTGTTTGGGGCTGGAGACTACCTTTTATATTCAGCATAGTTTTAGCAATAATTGGCTTATATTTTAGATGTAAGGTAGATGAAAGTCCTGAATTCAGAAATATGAAATCTAGACCTTTACAAAACAAAGCACCCTCATTTTATAAGAAATATAAAGCTTCCATCTTTAAAGCTATTGGTGTCGGAGGATGCAACGGAATTTTAATATATATGCTGACAGTATACATGAATATTCATGTTTCATCGATTCTAAACTATCCACTTAGCTACTCGATTTCAATTGTAGCATTAAGTCTAATGGTAGTACTTATTTTAACACCTATAGCTGGGTATTTAGCTGATCGATACGGGTATGCAAAAATAATGTCATTTGGTTGTTTGATTACGTTTATGTCATCATATTTTATATTCAAATTAATGAATTTTGGAGGATTTTTTATGGTTCTTTCGCTGCTAACTTTGGCAGTTTGTGTCAGTTTATTTGCAGGCCCTATGCATGCTTTTTTAAATGAATTGTTTCCACCAAATTATCGCTATAGAGGTATAACAATTTGTTTTTCTATAGGACTTGGACTCTTTGGAGGAACAATTCCTTTGCTTTCCTCCTATCTCGTAAAGTTAACAAATATCACGGAATCCCCCTGTGTTTTTTTAATGTTCGGGGCAATCCTAGGGTTCCTGGCAGTAAACAACCTATTCGTAAGAAAATCCACATCTACAACTGCATATCAAACTGGTTAAAACGATAATCAATTTAAAAACATTCAATTTGTTGAAAGCCTCATATGAAACATTTTTTAAAAATAAATACTTCAAAAAGATTAAATGTTAGAGATTTTGAGACTCATGCGCAGAAAATTCTTTCCCCTCAAATATTCAACTTTATTTCAGGAGGAGCGGCAGATGAGTTTACTCTTGCAGAAAATGAACTTTGTTATAAAAATTTGAATCTCCTGCCTAAAATATTACGAGGTGTAAAAAAACCAGATACCACGACAGAACTACTAGGCAATACTCTTAATTCCCCCATATTAATTGCTCCTATGGCATTTCAGAACTTAATTCACCCTCTCGGAGAAGAAGCGACTATATCTGCTGCTAATAAAACTCAAACGCCATATATCGTTAGCACGTTTACAACCACTCCTTTGTCTGGAATCGTAGAAAGTGCTATAGTTCCTCTGTGGTTTCAGCTATATATTTTGAAAGATCGTGACTTTACCCAAGACTTAATCCAAAAGGTAGAGCGTCTCGGCTTCAAAGCACTGGTTCTTACCGTCGATGTTCCCGTCTATGGAAAACGAGAGCGTGAGCTTTTAGCTCCTTTGCAAGAAAAATTCAAACTTCCTGAGCTTGAAAACGTCGTGAACTTCCCTTCACCCGCAGCAGCTTTTAGTGCCTTACTGGATACAAATCTTACATGGGATGATGTCGCTTGGGTAAAATCTATAACAAAGCTTCCTATTATCCTTAAAGGAGTTTTAAGAGAAGATGATGCATTAAGATCCCTTGACTGTGGTGTCTCTGCTCTAATCCTCTCTAATCATGGTGGCCGCCAACTCGATACCACCCCTCCGGCCATTACTGTACTACCCAAAATCGCGGAAGTTATAAATAACAAAATGGATATTTTAATCGACGGAGGAATTCGTCGGGGAACTGACATAATCAAAGCTCTCGCATTAGGGGCAAAAGCTGTGCTTATCGGAAGGCCTATTCTTTGGGGATTAAGTATCGACGGTGGAAACGGAGTATGTGAGGTTCTCAAATTACTTATTACGGAGTTTGAACAAGCAATGATTTTATGTGGCTGTCAGAATGTCGATGAGATCACACGTGATCTTGTTTTAGAAACTTAAAGCGTTAAGGTACGAGTAAATGTCAGATATTAGCGTTACAGGAATTGAATATATAGAATTTTACGTGAGCAATGCATACCAATCAGCTCATTTCTACGCAAGAGTTTTTGGCTTCAAACCCATTGCCTATGCAGGACTCGAGACAGGTCTTAAAGACAGAACTTCTATACTGCTTGAATGCAGAAATATTAGAATAATTCTAACCTCCCCTCTTACGTCCAATAGTATGATAGCAAAACATATTCACCAGCATGGAGACAGCGTAAGAGATATCGCTTTTTCTTCCCAAAATATCTCTAAAACAATACAGGAAATATCTAACAGAGGGGCCATGATTCTTCCGGATGATATAGCGCAGTCCGATTCAAATTGTAATATTTTAAAAAAAACATTTTCTACATTTGGAAGTACGTGTCACTCGCTAATAGAAAAACTCTCATCTGAAAATCCTACTTATCCCTTCTTTACCCCCTGCCCCTTTAATATCCCTTCTGAAGATGCTGGTCTAAAAGAGATTGATCACATTGCAGTCTGTGTTGAGCAAGGAACCTTGCAAAAATGGTCCAAATTTTACCAGAACACTTTAGACTTCTACGAATCTCATAAGGAAGATGTTTATACAGAAACAAGTGGGATGGAATCGATTGTTGTACGTAATGACTTTCCTGGATGTGTTTTTCCACTAACGGCTCCTGCTGCCCATAAGGAAAAATCTCAAATCCGAGAATTCTTGAAGTTTCACGGAACATCTGGTGTGCAACATGTGGCTTTCCTCACGGATGATATTTTTAAGACTGTTCAAACTTTAAGGCAAAGAGGAATTCAATTTTTGTCAATTTCCGACTCTTACTATGAATCATTAGAAAATCGGGGGTTTAATTTTGATATTAACAAATTAAAGAAATATGGCGTCTTGATTGATAAAGATAATGACGGAATTCTTTTACAGATATTTTCAAAACCCGTTCAAGCAAGACCCTCTTTTTTTATAGAAGTTATCCAGAGAAAAGGCTCAACTGGCTTTGGAGGTGGAAACATCCGATCACTATTTGAGGCAATTGAAAGAGAGCAGGTTAATCGTGGAACTCTCTAAAGTGCAACACTCTAAAGCGGGACACTCTAAAGATGGAACACTCTAAAGTGGAACGCTCTAAATATAATCACCTTCTTGCAAAATGGACCCAAAACATCCAGCCATCCGCTATGCAAAATTCTCTCCAACGAACTTCTGATGACCTAATATCATTCGCATTGGGGCTACCAGATACCAGTCTATTTCCTTTTCATAAATACAAAGAAAGCATTATAAAAACATTAAATTCCTCCCATGATATTTTACAATATACCCCTCCTTTAAGGGCTCTCAAAAAACATATCGTAACTCTCATGAAAATGAGACAAGTCACTTGCAACGAATCTCAGATTTTCATTACAAACGGTGCGCAACAAGGACTAAACCTTTTATCACGCTTACTTTTAAATTCTGGGGATAAAATTGTTGTAGAAGATTTCACGTACCCGGGCTTTCTTCAAGCCGTAACGCCCCTTTCCCCCAAACTCCTTATTGTCCCAACAAATCATAAAACTGGAATTGATCTTGATATTTTAGAAAGCACTTTGAAAACTCATAAATCCATCAAGTTCCTCTATACAATCTGTGATGGTCATAATCCACTCGGCATTAGTCTAGATAATAAAAGTCGGAAACGTTTGGCAGACTTGGCTTCAACGTACAAAACATTCATTATCGAGGATGATCCATATGGTTTTTTATACTACGACAAAATAACACGACCAATACGTTCGTTTAATCCAGAGTATGCCTGTTATGTTGGCACATTTTCTAAAATTTTAGCACCCTCATTTCGGCTGGGTTGGATCGTTTTGCCGGAAGAACTGGTTCCAAAATTAGCTATCTTAAAAGAAAGCACTGACATTAATATGGCCACTTTTACGCAACATGTGACTTTAAACATTCTCGAAAGAGGAGTATTAATTGATAATCTCTCCTCTATAAGAGAAGAATACAAAAAACGTCGGAATGTTATGTTAAAGACTGTAAGTGATTTCTTTCCCAGTGGCACTGAAGTAATAACCCCAACTCATGGCTTTTTTATGTGGCTCAAGCTACCAATAGGTTATGATACTTCAAAGTTATTTGATCACGCTCTAGATAAGGCTAAAGTGGCCTTTATTCCAGGACATGCCTTCACTCCTCGGCCAAATGAAATTTCTAAACATTGTATGAGACTAAATTTTTCATACAACTCACCTTCTATAATTCAAGAAGGCATAGAGCGGCTTGGAAACATGTTAGAAAAAACTAGCTTAAAGGTGATATGAAGCATGTTTGAAACTTTGAAAAAAAATATTCTAATTTTAAAAAAACTACTTCCATACCTTGTAAACAAGGATAAGAAATTCAAAGAAAGATTATTCTTGGCAATACTTTTTATTTTTACTGCAATGCTCTTAAATTTGAGCCTCCCCCTTACTCTTAAGTACATTATAACTCAACTTGGAGAGCAAATAAGCCCCTATTACGACATTGTTCTAATTCTTATATGTTACGGCACTGTCTGGACTCTCAGTAAAGTAATGTTATCACTTCGCGATCTATGCATGTTCCGTGTGATGGAAAGAGGTATCCGTCGACTTAGCTTTCGTCTTATGCAACACCTCAATCAACTACCTATGTCCTTCCATACAGGGCGTAAAACAGGAGCGATTACAAACACCTTAGAAAGAGCTCGCTATGCGTTTCCAACTGTTTTTTGGGGATTAATATTTTTTCTTGTGCCAATTGTGATTGAGATTTTTGCAGCAGGTATAATTTTCTTTAAACTATACGGTTTTCTTTACGCAGGAGTTTTATTTTTTTCTACTTCTGGATTCTTATTGTTCAGTATTTTTGGGACACAACGAGCTTTAAAACAAAGACAGGCGGGTAACCAGGCTGAACTTGATGTAAACAGTCAAATGGTTGAAACGCTGATTAACTTTGAGACTATTCGCTATTTTGGAACTTCAAATCATGAACTTAATCGCTGCCATAACCTGCTCCTCAACCGAGAAAAATTACTGACTAAAGGCTTAGAATTACTTGAGTTGGTAAATATTGGACAAAATATAATCATAGGCCTTGGGTTTACAGTCCTAACCTGGATGGTAGGTGCTGATATAATTGCTGGGAAACTTGGCCTGGGAGACTTTGTTCTTGTAAACGCTTATCTTTTACAGTTCTTTTTTCCTCTGAGCTCTTTTGGAATGTTATTTAGGGATTTTCACACAGCTCTCACAGATATGGGGCATGCTTTTGAAATCCTTGACACTCCCCTTAACGAAAACTTTTCCTTAAAAAAAATACCTGTTATTAAAAAACAAAACTCAATCACATTTAAAAATGTAATTTTTGGATACTCTGAATCTCGTACGATTTTAAACAAAGTATCTTTCACCGCCCCCGCAGGAAAAACAGTAGCCATAGTTGGACTTACAGGAGAAGGAAAATCCACAATACCCAAACTATTGTACCGCCTGTACGACCTTAAAGGTGGAAGCATCTATCTGGGCTCTCATAATATTAAAGATTTCGATACGACTGAGCTAACCCGGATAATTGGAATCGTTCCTCAAGAGACAACTTTGTTTAACGATACAATTGGCTACAATATTGCGTATGGAAATCCATCTGCTTCTCAGAAAAAAATAGAAGAAGCTACAGAGGCTTCTCAACTCCTCAATTTTATAGAATCCCTCCCTGATAAATATGAAACTATCGTTGGAGAAAGAGGGGTAAAACTATCTGGAGGTGAAAAGCAGAGAGTTGCTATAGCACGTTTATTTTTAAAAAAGCCTCAAATTTTAATTTTTGACGAACCTACTTCTTCACTTGATACAAAATCGACAAATTATCTCCATGAAAGCATCAAAAAGCTTACAAAAAACAAAACAACTCTAATTATCTCTCACAAACTAATATCACTAACTAACGCCGATGAAATCCTTGTTCTTCATAGTGGACGCATTGTAGAAAAAGGAACACACGATGCACTCATAAAAAACAATGGTTATTACTCAAAATTATGGCATGAACAAATGAAAGCTGCATGAAACGAAATATATATTTTTTTTATAGAAAAGATGAAAGTATGATTTTTAAACAAAATAAGTGAGTAGTGTTTCAAAATAGGATTTAGTTTTATGGCATCGTAATAAAAAATTATTGTTTAGAATTAGCTAAATGCATGGAGAACAGAAACAATGAACGTATTTGTGTGGAAAAACCTAAGCAACTGCATTGTGATTTTCAAGAGAAATTCGGAGGCATGGACTCTTCTGATCACCAGTTGGATCTTAGAGAGAACTTTTCGTTGGGTTCGTCAATTCAAAAGGCTTTCAAAGCCTCATAAAATTCTTTTACCTTTAGCTGAAAGTTGTATCATGATTGTTCAATCAACGATCCTAATTAGAAGACTTAAAAAACTTTAAAGATTGGCTTTGGGAATATGAGAACAAAATCTTTCTTGCTGCTGCTTTAAATAAAGGGTCGGAGATGAGTCGTTTTTCTTGCTATATCATTACAGACTCGACACTTGGTATACAATGTGCTGAGCATCTTCTTCAAAAAAAACATAAAATATTTGGGATAGTATCTCAAAACCAACTTGTATCAGCATGGTGCAAAAAGCATGATATCCCCCTTATAAACTTTCTCCATACTTTCGAGGATTTTGCCCATCAGAAGAATTTTGATTATTTATTCAGTATTGTGAATTCTCACATCCTTACTTCTAATATTCTCTCTTCTCCTCAAAAACTTGCAATCAACTTTCACGATGCCCCTCTTCCAAAATATGCCGGTGTTCATGCCACCTCCTGGGCAATTCTAAACCAAGAAAAAAAACATGGTGTAACCTGGCACATAATAGAGCAAAAAGTTGATGCAGGGGACGTTTTAAACCAAGAACTAATTCCAATTGATAGTGGAGAAACAGCCCTTTCTCTCGATATCAAATGTTACTTAACGGCAATTAAAACCTTTAAAGCTTTGTGCGATGATCTTTCTCAAGGTACGGTCTCAAGAATTCCTCAAGACCTTACAAAAAGAACTTTCTTTGGCGCGCACAAGAAGCCCGCCTCCCTTGGTTTTGTCGATTGGAAAGAACCTGGAAACAAAATTGAAACCCTTTTTAGAGCTCTCTCTTTTGGAGATTACCCCAACGCTCTTTCGTCCTTTAAAATCTTATTTTCTTCTGATTACTTTTGTCCAAAATCCTTAAAAATTCTTTATAAAAATGAAGGAAATATGCCAGGAACCATTCTAAAAGTTTCTGAA
>JABJFC010000066.1:0-10000 GCA_018662925.1 Alphaproteobacteria bacterium
CCTTCTGTTGTTGAGATTAGTTTGGCTTTTTATCTTTCCTTATTAAACCCCAATAACAGGAGGACCTGGTATTTTTGTCTGGTTTGTCGCTTCTTAAAGACAACAAAAATTAACTCACTCACCTAATTTTGCAATTTGCTCGAGCAATAGAAATTTGCGGCTTCGTTTCGATAATTTATTTGAGAAGATTTTAATATGAGCAGCCCATTTCTTTTAAGAACTAATTTAGATTCCCCAGCAAAGCGCATAAAAGCTCTGCGTGGTTTGACGGGTCTTAAAAGAGAACAATTCGCCCAGCGTCATAATATAAGTCTGCATACCTTAAGGTCCTGGGAACTTGGTCTCACAAATATTTCTGAAAAATCTCTTCAGAAACTTTTAGCAGCCTTTTTTGACGAAGGCATTTTTTGTGATCAAAGCTGGATCCTTTCGGGAGAAGGAACCTCACCACTAGGTTCGACGCCAGATACGCCCTCCACAAAATCAACTAATGAAAATAGGGAAGATCCAATCGTTCGAGAAGTGACTTGCTTTTTAGGGTCAAACCCAAATCATGTAACGACCGCTATAAAGAACTCTCAAGCCTCCCCACTTTTTGAGATAGGCGATATTGTTGGAGGCTGCAAAATAAACGCAGAACAGATGAAGCATTACTATGGAAAATTTTGCATTCTTCGAACGAAGGAGTTCCCAGAAAACTTGATAGTGCAACTATTTTACCCCTCCGACCAACAAGATTTTTTCTATCTCCTGTCAAATTACCCCCAAAACGTAAATAGATTTGATGAATTCATTGATAAGCAACAGATTATTGAGTGTGCACCCATTATCTGGCACCGAAAAAAATTTCCAGCGTAAGCAATCGTTTCCCCTGTTATGCAATCCCAAATCTAAGAATTTCTTATCTAAATAGGTAAAAGCTTTTGCCTTGTTCAACAAAACCATATGTGTTACGCAAAACAAATAGAAACAGACTGTCCATTTTTATTACCAATTGATAAATATGAATAATACTAGTAATAATATCAGGAGGCCTTGCTAAATGATTGATTTTCTTATCATTATTTCTTATTTTATTGTGACAATTTTAATTGGCCTTTATTTTGGGCGAAATGTGAGATCAATTCGCGACTTTGCAATTGCAGATAGGCGCTATTCCATCCCCATTTTGGTTGCAACAATTACCGCTACTATGCTCGATAGTGGTTCAACAATTGGACTGACAGAAAAAGTTTTCAGCGTTGGCATCGTCTTTATTCTAATTTTTCTAGGAGAACCCATAACGAAACTCCTTATGGCACAATATATTGCTCCACGAATGGTCAAGTTTGCCGATATGATCTCCGTGGGAGATATGATGGACAGTTTTTACGGGAAACCAGGACGCATCGTTACGGGGGTGGCTGGAACACTTCTTTGCATAGGCTATGTGGGTGCTCAAATAAGTGCCATGGGATATTTTTGCCAATACTTCCTGGAAATTTCATACTTTTGGGGAGTGGTTTTAGGAGCCGCTGTGGCAATTTTTTATTCAGCTTACGGAGGAATAAGAGCTGTCACAGCGACAGATGTATTGCAATTTGCAGCTATAATCATTGCGATTCCTATGATTTGCAATATCGGTCTTAACATTGTAGGAGGATATGAGTCGCTTCTGACAATGATTCCAGATGATAGTTTGAATTTTTTTCCCCAAGACGAAAACCCTTTTAAATATATTTTCTTATTCCTTATTTTTTGCATCCCTTTTCTTAACCCAGCGGTAATACAACGATTACTAATGGCAAAGGATACGAAGCAAATTGTCCAATCATTAAGAATAGCCGCTCTCATAGATATTCCTTTCTATTTAACTATCGGCAGCTTGGGACTGATTGTTCTAGCGCTCCAGCCAGGACAAGAAGCAAACTTATCCCTTCCATACCTTATACATGCCTTCTTACCTGTAGGAATTAAAGGACTTGCCATTGTCGGCATTATATCCATTATGATGTCAACGGCCGACTCGTATTTAAATGCAGCAAGTATTGCGGTCGTTCACGATATTATAAGTCCTCTTAACCAGAAATCTCTTCCAGATAAAACTGAGTTGCTTATGGCACGTACCACTACTGTTGCCATTGGAGTCGCTTCTATTTTAACTGCTTTTAGTTTTACAAGTGTCGTTGAGCTTGTGTTGGTTTTTTTAAACTGTTGGGCACCTGTTGTTGTGGTCCCACTGTTGGCTGGTATTTTTGATTTTAAAGCAAACGCTCGATCCTTTTTATGCAGTGTTGCTGCAGGTCTTGGAATGTATTGTCTATGGCTAACCTTTTCCCTTGAAGAAGTTCTTGGCTTTGGTAGTCTCGTCCCAGCCATGCTCGCAAATGCGTTTGTCTTTTTTGTCGTTCATTATTCCCAGCAAGGTTCCGCTATAAAAATGCTGACAACAAAAACAGAAAGTTCCAATGAGAAAAAAGCTAAAACTGCAGCATAATTTTGGAATTTTCTCCAATTTACGCAGAGATGTATTTATGCCCCCTAAGCTCCCCATAATTTTCAATAATCCTTCGCTATAAACGAGAAATATTGGCATGCAAAAACAATCTTTTCAATTTATGCGCAATGCTTTGAAGCGCTTGGATTTTACATATGGCTTCTCTGCAAATCGAGTCCATTCCTATGGTGCTCAATATATCGCCTTTGGTATTTTCTCTGTCGCAAACTATATTCTCCCCTATTTTATGTGGTCCTATACAGAACATGACGACTATGTGAGTCTTTCATTGAGATTCGTAGCCGGATTGTTAAGTTTTTTCTTGATCATGAATGACTATTGGCCAAAAAGTTTTCGTAAACTTCTCCCCTTATACTGGCACATCACCCTTTTGTTCTGTCTGCCCTTTATGACCACCTACATGCTTTTAAGCACTCATGCATCAATTTACTGGCTTTTGAACATGAGTCTTGCTTTGTTTTTGCTCGCCCTCCTTGTGGACTGGTTGAGCTTCACGATTATCTTACCCTTGGGAGTATTGTTGGGCTATGGGCTCTATTGGATTATGGGCGGAACGAGCACTATCGAATTAAGAAGCGAAGCCTTTTTTCTATCAGTCTATATGTCAATATTTGCCATTCTTATCGCCATCATTTTCTCACGCAATCGAGAGAGGGCCGAACGAGATAAAATCCTGGCCATTAAGGCACTGAGTGCCACCATTGCCCATGAAATCCGCACGCCACTCTCAGCAATCACATTTGGGGCAAAAGGAATGAAAAAACATTTACCCAAAATCATTGAAGGATACGAATTGGCCCTGGATAACAATCTTCCTGTTAGAGACATTGAAAAGATGAACTATGATGCCTTAAAAGATATGCCTGAAAGCCTTTCAATCGTCAGTAGAAACGCTAACACCATTATCGATATGCTCCTCATGAAGCTAAAAGAACATCCTGTCGAGGAAAATTTAAAGGTATGCTCAGTAGGCCAGTGCGTTCAAGACTTGCTTGAAAATTATCCTATGTTTTCAAGTGATAAAAAACTCATCCACTGGAATAAAGAGAATGATTTTCAGTTTATGGGAAATCAGGTTCTTATGAGACATGTTCTTTTCAATTTATTGAAAAATGCAATTTACTTCGTTAAATCTGCTGGAAGGGGAAGAATATCAATTTGGTTTGAACAAAGCGATATCCAAAATAAGCTGCATTTTCGTGACACTGGTAAAGGCATTTCAACATCCGACCTCCCGAATATCTTTGATCGATTCTATACCACCACAAAGCATGGGACTGGAATCGGACTCGCTTTTTGTAAATTGACTATTCAGGGCTTCGGGGGAGATATTGTTTGCCACTCGATTGAAGGTAAATACACTGAATTTGTGATGAAATTCCCAAAAATTCACCCTCAAAAGAATGTAATTTCTAAATAACGACGAAAATGCTTTATTACCCATTTTTTTGTAGTATGATGTTCATCCAGTAGGGGTAGTATTAGTAGATCGTAAATTAGGGGTAGTTTCATGACTGTCATCCCAAGTTGTATGTTTCCAACTACGGTCGTCTTTGTTGATGACGATCCAGGTTTTCTGAGACATATCGCCGCCGAGCTTTCGTCTCGCGTCACTTCATATAAGTTTTGTACGAATCCAATCGCGGCTTTAGATTTCTTAAACAAAGAATATAAACCTGATCCGTTCACGAACAGATGTATGGATCGTCCAGAAGAAGAGAGATTTGAACATCATTCCATGAATGTAAATATTAGATTGCTTCATCAAGAAATCTATAATCCAAAACGATTCGATCAAATTTCAACTGTTGTCATTGACCATGATATGCCTGGCATGAATGGTCTCGAATTATGTGAAAAAATAACAGATCCAAATATTCAAAAGATTCTTCTCACAGGCGTTGCAAACGAAAGTGTGGTCATCGACGCCTTTAACAAGCAAATCATTCAAGGTTTCATTCGCAAACAAGACAATCAAGTTTTCGATTTGGTCTCACAAGCAATTTCAGAAGCACAGCGCACTTATTTTAATACACTATCAAAACCAATTTTAGAGATTCTTGTGAATAACCCGAATATCCCTCCGACTGCCCTCAATGAACCTGGATTTAACGATATATTTCAGAAGATCCTCGAGGAAAATAAGACAGTAGAGTATTATCTTTTTGAAAGCTCGGGCTGCTTTTTATTTTTGGACAAACATGGGAATGATTCTGCTCTGTTCACCTATCCAGAAGATTTGCTTAATATCCACTGTGAGATTGCAGAATCTCACCTTGATGAACATCCTGAAAACAAAAAAGAAGTCCTGTCTTTCATTGGAGACATCCAAAAAAGGAAAAAGATATTTTGCTACCACAAACGTGATAATATTATGTGGCCAAAGATCACAGAATGGAAATCATACCTTCACCCTGCAACAAAATTCTCTGGAAATTCAAACTACTTCTACGCATATGAGCCGAAATTATTAGATATCGATAGAGGGGGGCTTCTGTCTTTTAGCACCTATCAAGATGGTCAATCGCTCGAAGTTGCGTAGGTAAGTGTACACAAGCTGTTGACGTTCTTTCTATGTTTAGGGTATTTGTTCAGACGTACACAGCTTTGTGACAAATGTAAGCCTTGAGCGGACGAGGGTATTTTATGCTTCAAAAGTGTTATCAGTGGACAATTGAAAAAGCCGCGCATCCTCATGCTACATGGTATTTGTTTGTAATATCATTTACCGAAAGTTTTGCCTCTCCCATTCCTCCTGATCCCTTAATGATCCCTATGATTCTTGCCCAAAGGCATAGAGCTTGGGTTCTAGCTTTTGTATGCACCGCATCCTCTGTCATAGGGGGGCTTATTGGCTATGCCATTGGATACTCGCTTTTTGAGACCCTGGGCGAACCTATCCTCCAAACTTATGGTCTTATGGATAGTTTTACTTCCCTTAAAAATACTTTTAATAAATGGGGTTTTTGGATCATTCTCTTGAAGGGCTTAACACCGATACCATATAAAGTCGTGACGATCACCAGTGGTCTGACGAATATGGATCTTGTAACATTTTTTGTGGCTAGCTTACTTTCGAGAGGGCTACGCTTTTATACAGAAGCCATACTCTTATGGAAATGGGGAGACCCCATGAAGGCTTATATCGAGAAAAATCTGCCTCTTGTTACTTTAGCTGGACTCTCCCTTCTCATTGGAGGGTTTGCGCTTCTTAAATTTGTAGTCTAAAATAGCTATAATAAAAAAGGCTAAGCTATATGTTTCGTACGATTGTTGCTCCCTTAAAATGCCCATACTTTGTTTTGGTAGCACTATTTATGACTTCCGTCGCCGCCCTAATGACGGCTTTTTACGCGGAATATATAGGGGGGCTTAAGCCCTGTATATTATGCATTTACGAACGGTACCCCTATGGCCTGGTAGCTGGCATAAGCTTGATTGGACTTTTCCACAAGCGCTATTTATCTATTTATATCTTGTTTTGTGCACTCAGTTACCTAGTAAATGTTGGCATTTCAGTTTATCACGTGGGTGTCGAACATCACATTTTTTCCCTAAGTGCTGCTTGTGGAGGATTTCCCTCAGGAAATGCAGAAACCCTTGAGGAACTTCGAGCCCAGATTATGGCTACACCTGTTGTTCGCTGTGATATTGTGCCTTGGAGACTATTTGGTTTCTCCATGGCCGAATACAACTTGGTAGGATGTTTCGCCTTCTCGTCTTTTTCTTTTATTTACAGTTGGTTACTTTACAAGGGGAAGATTAAAAATGTCTGATAATCCTCCTTCAAAAAACATTCGACGGATGATCCGGGTTAATCAAGCAGGAGAATATGGTGCTAAACGAATTTATGAAGGCCAGCTTTCCGTGCTAAAAAACACTCCTACAGCGCCAATTATACAACATATGGCGGACCAGGAAGAAGAACATTTAAGACTCTTTAGTGACATGATGATAAAGCGCCAAGTCCGCCCCACAATCCTATCTCCTTTTTGGCATGTAGGAGGCTTTCTTTTGGGAGCTATTTCTGCACGAATCAGTACTGAAGCAGCTATGGCATGCACAGTGGCTGTAGAAGAAACCATTGACAATCATTATCAGAATCAACTTAAAGAGTTGAAACATGCCCCAAATGAAAAAGTCCTCCAAAAAGCAATCAGCAAGTGCCATGAAGAAGAACTGGAACACAGAGATACAGGCCTAGAACACAAAGCAGAATCCATGTTTGGTTATCGCCCCTTTACAGCTGGCGTTAAATGCATCACGAAACTTGCTATCAAACTTTCCGAACGAATTTGAAGACAGCGAAATGATCTTACTTGCACAACTAGAAAAGAAGCTATCTACCTACATACACAAGCCCATTGCATTTATGTCAGCTGCCTTCATTCTGTTTGTCTTCGAGGTCTCTTTTTTTACTTCAACAACTTCTTTCAATTTGGACATTCATAGTCATGGCTTTCAAGATGCGGATGTTGGAATTATTTCTCTCCTATACACTACAGGATACCTGCTAGCCTGTATTTATTTCCCAAGACTAATTGATCGCTTCTCATCCGTAACTCTTATGCGCATTGCAGTGGGAATACTCATATTCTTTTATCTCATCATCGACTATCTGGAAACAGCTTGGCTGGTTTTTCCCATTAGAACCATCTGGGGAAGCCTTACGGGATTCCTGTTTACATGTACAATTGTTATCTTATCAGAGCTTATTAAGCCAAAATACAAATCTACAATTATTGCGATTTTAACCTCTTTCGTTGCCCTAGGAAGCGCTTTAGGAGCCTTCTTAGTTGACTTGACTGGAGTTATCAGTCTGGCACCTCATCTCGTAGCTGCCATGTGTCTATTTCTTGCACTTCCTTTTTTCAAAAATTTATATCCCATCGTCAGTAAAGCCTCTTCAGTAAAATCAAAAAATCCCTTTACAACTATTTTGATTTTACCTGTTATTTTATTTATTTCCTTGGGATTAGGTGTCGGAAAAGGGACTCTTACGAGCTTCCTTTCTATATACGGCCTTGTTGCTTTTTCTCTATCGGTCAAAGAGGCCGCACTTCTCTTATCTTTTTCAAGCATGGGTGGTGTTTTTCTGCCACCACTCTTTGGGGTTTTAGGTGATAAAATGGGGCATTTAAAAATAATCATTTTTCTAAGTATCTTAGCCGTAATATGCCTCGGCAGTTTGTTGATTCCTACAGGAATAGGCCATCTATACTGGAGCGTTTTCTTTATACTGGGTGGTATTCTCCCTGGCATCTATTCCCTGTCACTTGCCATTATCACGACAACCCAATCTAGAGAAATCATCCCTGACGCTGTTGCAGGGTTTAGCTTTATAGGAAAGATTGGTGCTCTATCAGGTGTGGCTGTAACCGGTATCATAATGACTGAATACGGTAATATTGCCTTTCTCTATTCCCTTCTTGTCGGATCTCTCTTAATTGCAATTTCTGCCACCTATGCCCATGCTAGGAAAAAATTCTAATCTTCCCCATTTATGGTTCCTTCAAGCCCCTCTAGCTCATTATTTAACTTCTGAAAGCCCGATCTAAAATTACCAAGCTGTGTCATAGCATCTCCTTGAAACCACCGCTTCTGCTCCTGCAGCCCGTGTTTAATCTTATCCAGTTTTTCTAGCCCCTTCCGAGCTTCCTGCATCATGAAAACATCCTCACCGTCCTCTTCTGAGTTACTTTCTTCTCCAACACCATTTTGCATATCGGTCCAGGCTACTCCCAATTTCTCTTTTAGTTGTGAAAACTTTTGCCCACCTGTTTCTAAGAGATGGCCTCCGAGTTCTTCTTCATCTGACAGATCCCCTGGATTCAACACTTCCTTAAGTTCTGATAATTGCTTCAGAGCTAATGACTTTGCCTTTCTAACAGGGTCGTACTTACGATAGAATTTTTGAATTTTTACTGCTGCCTTCGTTTGGGCATAATTTCGACGTGCTAAAAATCCTCTCACTTTTGTTTGAATTGTAACCGCAGATTTGCGAATTATTTTATACCCCTTTCGCTTCACATAGCCTCGGAACCGACTTTGAATTTTTATAGCAGATGCAGTTAGAATTTTAATGTCTTCTCCTTTTAAAAAGTTTAGAAATTCCTTCTTAGCTTTCTTCCCTAATTTTTTTCCATATTCTTTAACTTTCTCCGCTCCTTGAGCAAGCAAGGAATCCTTTTTCTTTGCTTTTTTGGCAAAAGAACGCCAGTGTTTCCAAGATCTATGGACCCCCAAAAGATTATGACTGACGCTCGCAAAATTTGACACAGGTGTCCGCAAACCGCTTTTCCTATCTCGAACTGTTTTTAGGCCTGAATCTCCCTTAATAATGTAAGCCATTAACACTCGGTGCTTTTGATTCACAGGGTTAAAGGGATGCTCCCAACTTCCATCCGCATAGCGATAGTGATCCTCAGAATCCTCACTAAAATGGAGCAATTTATCAGGAGATTGTACTTCTGCAGGTCCAGACGGTTTCTGCTCTAGAGTCACAATATCCACGTCTCTTACGATGGGACGTGTCATTAACTCTTCTGTTTCACTTAGCTCTCGCGGCCTATTCTCAGCCTGAAGAGGAATTGTAAGCCTGACGCCTACAAAGTATGTCTTCTTCCGGACGTTGTCATATTGAGCTTGCCCTTCAACAGCTGCCCACTTGTTAATATCATAAGTTATTCGACTACGAACACCTCGAATTGTCGGAACTGCTTTTCCAGAAAAGTAATACCCCCCACCATAGATTCGGAGCCCTTTAAGTACCTGATATCCTACTTCCACATCTCCGCCCCCAAGAGGCGTATCAAAGGATTGACCTCCGCTCATTTGAATAAATTCATTACGTCCAGCAAATCGGCTGACTCCAGTTGGAACAGCCTCATTTCCCAAAATTAGTTTTCGAGATGATATGGGAATGTAGACATTCGCACGCCCTTCCCAAGTTGTGCTGAGGGCTTCAGTCCCTAAAGTCAATTGGTTAAAGGTATTTCCATATGGAGAGTTTCTGTGATCAAAAAAGCCATACCCTCCTAAAACCCATCCATTGTATAGCTGACGATAACCTAGGCCAAAGTTTCCCTCAGCAGCATGGTCTGTATCACCCATGAATCTAAAGTCAGCAAAAAGCATGGAGCTCTCATTCTGTCCTATGGGCATAAAAACGCCTACTTGTCCGATATTCCGTTGGGTTCCAGCCTTTAAATCTAAAAACGAATATGGCTGCCATTTTGGATCTCTTAAAAAGGCATAGCTGTCCTTATCTTCGGATGAATGCCCTAAAGAAGCTCCCAGCAAAAGAATGCAACTTGCAAAAGAAGGGGCGCATGCCCAGGCCCAAAGACCGTCCCTGTGATACATTTTTTTAATTTAATTGTACAGGATACAGCTATCTTATACTAGACGTCGTAACTCTTTGAAGAATAGAGATATATGAATCAAGAGGTGATAGAGGTCAGTATCTGCTTCATTTTTTTATTTATAGCATCAAAATCAGCC
>JABJFC010000067.1 GCA_018662925.1 Alphaproteobacteria bacterium
GCTCCAGCAATATTCCGATGGAAGTTTTGAGCCTGCAATTCATCAAACCAGTACCTAGGACTGAATTTAAAGAAGACTTGAGGCGTTGTCGCTCTCGCAATAGCCTCCCTTAAGTTATCAGCTATACGTGTTGTATGAAGGTTTAGTCCATTTGACATAAGATCACGAATTGGATCCCTGGGTTCAATGTAATAGGGATTTGGACTGCCTAATTCCAGACCTTTCTCTCCGACTGTAATCAAGAGACCGGGAGTTGATATTTGACCCTGAAGAGTATGTGAAGCCGTTATGATTTCCTTTGATGTACTCGTTTGCGCTGGAAATATCTGCTGAGCTCCTGCGAAACCGTTAGATCTGTACAAAAAACAATGTGCCTCTGCTCGATTCCGCATGGTTGAATTAATAGTACCAGACACTGGCCGAGTTAATGTTTTTTCCATAAGAATCTTGGGAACACTTTCCATGTTTAAAAGCCCTAATAAAAGTCCTTTTTCCTGTATATCAAACTCACTAAAAAACTTTTGAAAAAGTGAGGCTTCAAAATCCTCTAATTGGATTATTACTTCTGGGGATTCCTGATGCGCATATAAAATACTTGCCTCATTTTTAACCGTGGATCCCTGATTTGTTGATAGGGCACCTTGAACACGTAACTCTGCTGGGTCACTACTTGCAAAGCTAAAATTAGAGTTGGGATGAGCTGACCTCATCCCATTGGAATAGCAATAATATGTAAAATCGACCCGTCCAATATGACGCCGAAGGTGGAGGTTTCCCCCTCCGTTCAGTTCAAAGTTATTTGCAACATGAATAATTCCTGCTTCACAATCAGAATCTCGTGGAGAGTCAATTTCTAAATCTCTTGTTTCAAAATGACCACGATTAAAAAGGGGACCTCTAAATTCTGATTTTTCATTAACCAACAAAGTACTTCCGTTACTTATTGCGATAGGAAAAGTAAAAAGGTGTTGCCCATCATAAACTTCCGAACGCACTTCTTGCCCCAGGAAATGAAATACCGGATTTTCTACATTTCCACCCAGATTCAGAGATTTACTATATTGCCCGTGACTATAAATAGTGACAAAATTTCTCCGTGTGGGATCGGTTATCAGACGACCAACAGAGATCCCTTTCGGCGCATGTACAAAAGCATTCACAGTCGCGAGAATAGCTTTTTCGAGATCAAAGGTGTTTGCATAGCCCCTCAGAAATGAATTCTGCAAAAGAAACTCTGGCATTTCTTCTAAATCATTATCGCCTAGTTGTATTCTGGCCTCGGGCGTATAAAAGTGCAGCCCTTTGTCGGCCTGAACCGTTGCCTTTAAGCGGATCTGCTGCCTAGAATCAGGTAAGTCTCCAGAGCCATCCCCATACAGATGATCCATTGCTTCTTCAACCGAGGTAACGTCCAATAGTCCTGTTTGCCAAAATTCAAAAGTCCCTGCAGTCCGGTAAGAATGCGTCAGAGAAAAATCTTGATCTGAATCCAATCTAACGATTGTTCTTTCACTGCTGGGAATGTTGTCTATAAGAAAGTCTAGAACCTGAAGCTCCAGAAGGGGAGATTGAATGATTACGCCTGGTATCTCTAAGCTACGCGCTTTAAGCAAAACTTCCTCTTCGGCAAAAAAGCCTCCATCTCTTATCACCGTCATGGGGCTGTCAGACTTATCCTGAAACTCAACTGTTGTCCCTTGCACCTTACCCAGATGTTCAACTGTCGTCGGTGTTAAGAGAGAAAGAACTGTTTTTCCATTGGCTCCAATATGCCCATTCTTTCCTGTCAGATTTCCTGAGCAAGACACTTGAGTTGTCTCTATGCCGCTGATGCTGCCATTCTCATTTTGGAGGTCTTTTGTTTGGAGAACCACCCCACCCCGAGCATGGATCTTTCCGTCAGTATTATCAAAGCCTTCCCCAACTTCTAGGATAATGTTTGATAAGAATTCTAGATTACCACCAGTGTTCTTAAATTGTGTTGAAGAAACTGAAAAAGATTTTCCTTGGAGCTTTCTCGTATTTTGAAAAAGAGCTCCATTATAGCTAAAAGCTTCCGCTCTAACATCGCCTTCAACCGCTAATGTTCCGGCTTCAACATCAAAAGAACTAAAATTCAACTCCACCCGACTGTCATTTACATGAACTCTGCCAGCCGTTTTAAAATGAGCTTGAATCTCTTCAGCCTTAAGAATCTCAATGGAACCGCTTTCGCTTACTGTAAAAGTGAGTCCCCCAATCGTATATTCGTTTCGCTCCGCTTCGTACCACCAACCTTCTAATGAAAGAGTACTAACTGCTAACTGATACCTGTCATTCAACTCTAGTTCATAAGTTTTTTCAGCTTGAACCAAATGCAGTGCTTTTCGACACTCCTCCTCTCTAAGTTCAATTCTAATGGATTCAGCTTTGGCCTGATAAAGAACCACTTCGAAAACGAAGATCGCAAAGATTATAGATGCAAGTATCCTTTTGATCTGACCGATGTTGAGAAACATAGGCTCACCTACCTTTCAAATTTATATAGCTGCTACCAATACTCTATGCAGCAGGAATCAATACTTGAATTAACAAATACAATAAAATTTTAGGTAGTCGAAAGATTGACGATACTACCTCCTGATACTTTAATTGCATAATATTTGAGTTTTCTTTTTTTGCAACCCCATAATTTAATTATTGAAAAAAAAGAAAGAGTAAAAGTGAGCCACTTCAAAGCTAGAGAGAGGGATGCGAATCCTCCCCTCTTATCCCTTCATCTTGCTCAAAATTTAGATGCTTCGATTGCCCTCAAATTCATTTAATCCAAGTTTCTTTTATTTTTTTGTGGAGCTGCATGCAATTGATATATCAATATAGGTTCTTATTTAGCGGCTTCTTCTTTTCTTAAAAGAATCCCATTGAGAGTTTTTAACGCAGTTTCTAGAACGCCGATGACATTAGCGTAGAGATTTCCAGGTTGATTGATTTGTGATAAATCATTCGTTCTTCAGAAGCATCATCTGGACATATAGCTGCTAATGCCATAAATGAACCTGTTGACACACCGGTAATGCCCCCCCTATATAACTGATGTATTTTTTACCAGTTCTTTGCTCTATATCTTCAATAATTTCTGCTTCAAAAACGCCTAGAACACCTCCTCCATCTAATGCAAGTGACCGAATTGAAAAAAATTGTTTTCCATCCTCACAAAAACACTCTCCTCATCCAGAATGGGTAACTTCGTTTAAAGTTGATTGGGCTTTATACAAAAAATCTTCAAATTCCTCCGTCTCTTCAATAGATATACCCAAAACGAATCAAAGTGCCGATTTCAGTAATTGAAAATCATCATTGATGCGATCCACCATATCGTGGGAAATTTTTGGCCAAGTGATTTCAAAAAAGTCCATGATTGATCTTCGAAATTCTTTTGCAGAAGTA
>JABJFC010000068.1 GCA_018662925.1 Alphaproteobacteria bacterium
AAAATGATGCTAGCTTCATAATAATATTTCTTAAGAAGGGGTTACGTTTTCACCTAAAGAGTGTAACCCTTTTTCTCTCCTTTTCCAGCTATTTCCTCGTACTCAGAGCTTTTTTGTTTCTCTATCTCGGATCTAGGGTCATAATGCAAATCATACAACTTACTCCAAATGCTCCTTGTGCCAGGTGCGATAGAATAACAGGCTCCAGGCAGCTTGGGTGTGATGTTTGTTTTGGGGGTCTAGGGACTTGAAAAAATTGTAGAGGGATTCTTTTGTTGCGATCTCCAAAAGACAAGGGGCCGTGGAGAGCTCCTCGGCCAGGGCATCTCTTTTTTTTGCCATCCATTCTCCCACAGGAACCGTAAAGCCTCTCTTTTTGGAAAAGGGCTTTGCTTCGGGACAGGCAGTGGAGAGCCATTGGCGGACGAGCCATTTGCCAAGCCGATTCTTGATTTTAAGTTTATCGGGAAGGGGCAGGGCAAACTTTGCCATTCTTTTGTCCAGAAAAGGGGGCCGTCCTTCCAAACTGTGGGCCATCAAACAGCGGTCCAATTTGATCATCAAATCATTGGGAAGCCACGTGGTGCTGTCCAGAGCCTGAAGTTGTTGCAAGCGTGTTTGTGGTGCGGCATGGGAGCTTGCAAGTTCCTGTTGGATCTTTATGGCCTTTTTGACGGAGGGTAAAGGACGCTTTAAAATCTTTAGGCGATCAAAATTCCCACGGCGTAGGGATTTTGTGCCAAGCCTCCAGGGGGATAAGGCCTTTCGATAACGGCCATAGCCTGCGAAGAGTTCGTCGCCTCCTTCCCCACTTAATACTACCTTGATACCATCCTGGGCTACAGCTTGAGCCAATTTATAGGTGGGGAGACAGGCATAGTCAGCTGTGGGATCGTCCAGGGACTTGGCTACTTTGGGCAACAATTCCCAAAAGTCTTCTTCCGTAAATGTTAGCTCACGATGGGTTGTCCCCAGTTTTTTCGAAAGTTCCCGGGCTCGTTTCCGCTCGTCGTGGGCTAAAGTACCAGGAAAGCCAATGGAGTAAGTCTTGAATCCTTTACTGGCATACTGACTCATAAAGAGAAGAAGCGTAGTTGAATCAATTCCGCCCGATAGAAAAAGCCCGACCGGAACATCCGACAAAAGATGTGCCTTCATGGAATTTGCCATTTCCGTTTGGAATTTCTCAAGGGCACTTGCCTCTGTGATCTGCTCCTGGTCAAAAGAAAAGTAAGAGTTTTGATGCCGGTTAATCACTTTGCCTTTTTGTACGATGAGCGTTTCTCCTGGGAGCACTCTATGAATGCCAGCAAAGAGTGTATGATTGCCCAATGTAAAGTTAAGGGCCAGGAGTTCATCGCGCCCTTTGGTGTTCAAAGTGGCTTTAACCAAGCCTCCTTTAATAAGAGCCTGAGGTTCGGAAGCAAAGGCTAAGCCTTGGGGCGTCTGAGCATAGTAAAGAGGCTTGATACCAAAGGGGTCTCGCGCCAAAAAAAGCTGATCGAGATGGGGGTCATAGAGGGCGATGGCATACATACCCCTCAGGTGTTTTACAAAGTCAGGACCATATTGCTTATAGAGATAGGGAATGGGTTCGCAATCGGAATGGGTTTTCAGCTCTAGGGCTGGATTCAACTCTTTCCGCAAGTCTAGATGGTTATATATTTCACCATTGGCAATGGCAACAATGCCTGTTGGAGTCGTAAAGGGCTGATGGCCTCCCTCAATATCATTTATGGCGAGGCGTGTATGGGCGAGGCCGACTTTGTCTTGCACCACATGCTTTCCTTGATCATCAGGCCCCCTATGTTGGAGGGCAGCTGCCATTTTGTCCAAAGTTTTAGAAAGAGAAGGCGCTTTTCTAGAAAGGCTTAGACCTGCGATGCCGCACATGGTTTTTTCTCTCGTTTAGAAAGGATGTGTTCAAAAAAGTCCAAATATTTGGCGACAATAATGTCTTCTGTAAAATTCTTTTCATAGGCCTTAACGCCTTCCTGGATAAGGGGTTTCTGTAAGGCGGGCGATTCTAAGAGCGATTGTATGGTTGTGCCCATGACTTTGGGATCGTCGATGGGAACGAGCATGCCGGATTTCTTATTTTTGATCAGAGACTTAGGGCCGGCGCTTTCTGCTGCTATCACGGGAATTTCATTGGCCCATGCCTCGATGACCACATTGCCGAGGGGTTCGTGGCGGGAAGGGCAGACAAATATATCAGCCGTGGCAAATAGGGGCCCGACTTTTTCTTGCCATCCCAGAAATCGAATACGATCCTGGACACCCAGTTCTGTGGCCAATTCTGCCAGCGCTGTATGTTCAGGGCCTTCGCCTCCAATCCAAAGATAGGCTTTTGGAGTATGGACGAGGGATTTGATGAGAGTATCAAACGCTTTATTCTCGTGGAGTCGACCTAATGCCAGGATGAGAGGGGCATCTTGGGGGGTATCAAAGACATTTTTGTCTATGGGCGAGGCATTCTTTTTTTTCACAAAGTTCGGGATATAGTGGGCGTGGTCTTTGGGCCAGCCTTCTTTGGAAAGATAATCCACGATGTCTTGGGTGTTGCCAATCAAGTGTTGGCAATTTTGGTAGTACTTTAGGTTATAGTATCCCCCCAAGCGGGCGATCGAAACAAAAGGAATGTTTGTCGAGAGAGGGCAAAAGTGAGAGGCACGGCTCATCCAAGTCAAGACAATGTCTGGTTGAAATGTTTGAATTTCGTTTTGAAAAAGCCGTTTGGTTGCAAAATCTAAGGACCCCGAGAACTTGAGGACTTTGTAAGGAATTCCCTCTCTATCGAATTTTTTCATTCGGGAGTGATTGTTTGCGATTAACAGTTTTTGCTCTAGCCCTCGGTCATGGAAGGCCTTTGCCAGTCGCACAAAGAAAGCTTCTGCTCCTCCAAATCCTCTTGCCCCCATGGCTTGAATAATACGCATCTTACGACTTTTCCTCCAAAGTTGCCTTCAGATAGGAAAGAAGAGGATAGAGCCCTGCACAGAGGGCAATTAAAAATCCGTATTTTCCTTCCCGATAGCCTTTACGAGCCACATAGCACTTATAAAATCTCGAGAACAATCGTCTTATGTTTGCTCCAAAGCTTTCCTGTATACCCAGTTCCCTTATATCAAGGGCACGGGCTGAGGTATAGCGATTAAGACGATTTAATAAGTCTGAAATATCTTCGTCAACATGATGGACGATGGGACTTTGGAGAGGATTCCCTTTTGTTCCCGTAAACGTAATCTTTGGGTGGACGCGTTGATTGCCCCAAACTTTAGAATTTGCCTTAAATAAGCAAAATCCTTGCGACTTTCCAAAATAGGCACCCCATCCTTTTCGCACTAAATGATCCCCAATATAATTATCAACGGGGACGCCATGATAGTCAAAGCCTGTGGTATTTATGGTTTCTCTAATTTCGTTGGCAAGGGCACTTGAAATGCGTTCGTCCGCATCAACTTCTAGGATCCAATCGGTAGGACAAGCGCTCAGGCCTTTATTTCGTCTCTCGCCTTCAATGTCCCAAGAGCCTTTCACAATGTTCTGGGTATATTTTTTGGCTATTTTTTCCGAGCCGTCGGTGCATTTATCGAGAACGACGACGATTTGATCGGCAAATTTTAGTTGGTCTAAACATGCGTCCAAATGCATCTCTTCATTATGGGCCACGACAAGGGCTGAAAGAGTGGTCTTTTGGAGCGACTTTTGTGTCATGGGGCGGTCCTACGGTGTTGCTTCGGAGATTGCTTGCGAAGGGCTTGAGTTTTTGAAGCTTGCTGGAACAGGGATTTGGTGGCCTCGACGACACTCTTTACGGACAAACTATCCATAAGGGAGTCGGTAGTTCGATGGTCATAGCCTTCGATGTCAGTTAACTTGTCGTAAGGTGTTTTCGTTCGCACATAGGCACTAATCTTTGTAGGAGACCACGGAGCATAGTGCTCATGTCTACTGGGGCCAAAGAGTCCCAGTGTAGGAATGTTTGCAGTTGCTGCCAGGTGCATAAGGCCTGAGTCATTTCCGATAAAGAAGGCACAGCGCTTTAGGCAAGCGTAGGTGGTTAACAGATCAGTCTTGCCCACTAAGTCCAATCGTTGAGAGTTGGGAATGGCCTTCAACAGAGGCTCTACCTGGGATCGTTCTGATTCGGTCGTAAAGACAGCCACCCGATATTTTGGGAATAGCCCCGTTTTTTTCGTCAGTTCTTTCATGAGCTCAATAAAGTGTTCTGCGCGCCACTGTTTGCCTCGCCAGTTAGAGGCAGCGCCCAGGACGAGGACAGGCGGGCCTTCGGGAATCAAATCTTTGGCTCTCTCAATATGAATGGGCCGCGTCCAGAGTGTGGGTGATGGGGGCGGACTTAATTTCAGAACTTGCCCCAGTTGTTCGACTCGGTGGTGGGAGAGGCTGTCAGTGCTTGACCAGAGAAAACGCTTATTTGCGCGGAGGAAATATCCTGTGAGAGAACTCCTCAAATCGATCACCATATCCCAGCGCGTTCTAACGGTCTCTTTCCACAACAGAAACCAATGGTTGGAAAAAAGACTTGTGGAGGCATTTTTGTCCATGATAATAGTTTGTTCAACGGCAGGACAAGCCTCAAAGAGAGGCGCTGCTGGAGGGCCACAAGCGACCGTAATTTTGGCATTCGGGTATGTCTTCGCCAAGTGGGAAATCAGGCCCGTGGATAAAATGGCATCGCCGATGCGTGTAGATGTGATAAAGAGTATCTTCATACAGAGTAACTAAGGTTCATAATGTCAAAAGTCCAACATGTACTTTTAAAAAACCGGGGTCTCCTCGTTGTCAGTGGAAAAGATAGCTTATCTTTCCTCCAAGGGCTTATCACTAATGATATCAGTAAGGCAACAGAAACCACTACTATCTATGGGGCCCTTCTAACACCTCAGGGCAAGTATTTGCACGACTTTTTTATCAGTAAAAGAAAAAAAAGTTTTTACATAGAGGTGGCAAAAGACCGAATAGAAGATCTTGCCGTGCGTCTGAATCGCTACAAGTTGCGGGCTGATGTGGAGATTAAAGACATAAGTGAGCAACTTGGCATTGTGGCGCTTATAGGGGAAGACGCCTTTCAAGTTGCAGATCTTTTATGCCAAGTAGGGGCTTCAAAAGACTGGTTGTCGGGTTGGGCTTATGTGGATCCGCGCTGTCTCGCCATGGGTGTTCGGGCTATTCTGCCCCACCAAGAGTTAGAGGCGATGGCATTAGAGTCAGAGTCCCATAGCGTTGATTCGTTATCTGCTGATTCTCTATCCACAGATTCTCTGTCCACAGATTCTTTGCCCACAGATTCGCTGCCCACGGACTCATTGTCCAAGGATGCGCCTGATCATGATTTGCCAAAACATGTTTCGCCTCCCTCTGTTTTAGAGGCACTCTATGAGAGGCACAGATTGATACAGGGCATGCCCGAAGGGGGCCGGGATATGATTCCGGAAAAGTCCATTCCATTGGAATGTGGACTAGAGGACTTACAGGCCATAGATTGGCAAAAAGGCTGTTATATGGGCCAGGAACTGACGGCACGAACTCGGTATCGGGGGCTTGTTCGTAAGAGGCTCATTCCGGTTGCCATTGAAGGACCTGCGCCGGCCCCTGGGACTGAGATATTTATAGAGGGCACGAAAAAGGCGGGCAAAATGGCTTCTTCCTTTGAGCAACGTGGCATGGCCCTTCTTAGAATTGAGTTTCTACAAGAGGCGCTCAAAAGGAGCCTGACCTGTGGGGAAGCTCGTTTGATGCCATCGATTCCGTCCTGGATGCATCTGGAAAATCCAGAACAGGCTGAGAGCCATTAACGGGCCCTTGCCCTCAGGTGCATATTAACAACAATCAAGGGCTATCCATTTGAGAAATTGGGGAAAACTCCCATTCCCTGCCTTGACATTGGTAGGGGGCAATAATAGTCTGATGCGCAGTGTAGGAAGGTGGAGCACAGTTGGAAGGTAATCAATTGAAGTTCGCATCGATCGGAACGAAAGTTGTGTTCGTTTCACCTTCCCAGTGTGTTTTGTGGAAGGTTTAAGGTGTGAAGTCAGAGCTATCTCTAAATTTAAGACCAAGGATCTTCCGAACAGTAACTGGTGCGTTTTGTTTTGGGCGCCTTGTAGGAAGGAAATAGATTGTGAATCAGAAAATTAATATTTGGGAGGGAATATCCATGAAGAAAATGTGTCCGTTTTTGTCAGTTGCCATAGCCTGTGCTGGCATTTCCGTTGCATCGACTGCGGCTGCAACAGCAGAATCCGCTCTAAACGGTTGGTACGCAGGATTTGGTGTTGGGTATCAGCACTTAAAGTCAAATGGAAATGCTAAGTTTAGGTTGACGGGGGCGGGAAGCTTTTCCTCTGCGACAAGTGACATGAAGGAAAGCGGCGCTCTAGGGGATGTTCATGTTGGGTATAGTGAGGCGGGAACTTCAGTGAGGGATCTATACTATGGAGGAAAACTTCTTATTCAGATTCCGACGGCACACGCTAGTAACAAGGTAGAATTCTCAAATGCAGAATTTGAGAACAAATTGAAGCAAGATGTAAATGGATCACTTATGGCCCAGTTGGGGTTATTGGCGGCGTCTGAAACAGCTATTTATGCAACATTGGGTGTCTCGTATGGCTATTTTACCTATAAGCATGTTGAAACAGGTTCAACAGTTTCCAAATGGAGATTTGGTTTTCCTTTCGGGCTAGGGGTTAGGAAGACAATAGATGAGGGCGTTAGTGTTTCGTTAGAAGGTGTGTACACATTTTTCAATTCTTTCACGACAAAAGATTTGGATAGTTCAAACGTGGAATATATTGCTAAAGCATCTCCAAGAACATTTTCTGCGACAGTGGGTATTAGTTGGACTTTTTAGGGTATGGTCAGCACTTCTTATATGGGATGGGGTGAAAATACTTTCGTAAAATAAGTGGGCTGTAAGTGCAGCGCTGGAAATGTAGTGGTGAAGGAGATTCTGGATCGGTATCAGAATCTCTTTCCATGTGTGTGGTGTTCACTTTTCTTAAATACAATATAAGTACATGTATGCGCATTTATACATTAACTTAGGGTATTTATTTAATTTTTAGTGGAAAACAACATTAAAAAACTATTTAAATTAAGTGGTTGGAACTATTTACTTGCATGAATATTGACAATTTTTTCTCGAAAATGTAGGATGATATTTGAAGTCGGGAAGGTTAATGAGGAAGGGACTCATAAAAAGATTGTGAAGATTGATCGTTTGTATGGCGATACTATGTATTCTAGCTTCATGCTTCCTGGTGGGGAGTTAAAAAATAGTTATGGGAAGGTCAGAAAGTAAAAAAAGAGATCTTTTGGGATTAATTCTAGAGGATTAGTTTATAATTTTTGATTTAGTTCCTATAGAAAACAAAAATAATATTGTTCAGTGGATTGTACCAATAAAGGGAAGAATTTGGATGCACTGGATGGTACTGGGAGGTAATAATAATGAAAAAAATTTCTAAAATCTGTTGTGTTTTATCGCTTGCAATCAGTTGTATTTCCATTTCTCAACACTCTGAGGCAAAGGATGGGAGTGTGGTAACAGCTAGTCTAAATGGTTGGTACGCTGGTTTTGGTGCTGGATATCAGCATCTTAAATCAAATGGAAGTGCCAAATTTAGATTGACAGGTGCTGGCAATTTTTCTTCTGCTAACAATGAATTAAAAGAGAATGGATTCCTAGCAGAAATTCATGGTGGGTACAGTGAGACCCAAGAGGATTCATTGTATTATGGTGGAAAACTGCTTTTAAATATATCTACCGCACAGGCTAGTAACAAAGTAGAATTCACAAATGCAGAATTCGAAAACAAATTCAAACAAGATGTTAATGGGTCTGTTTTAGCTCAGTTTGGTTTCCTAGCGGATTCGGATACTGCCATCTACGGGACGTTAGGTGTTTCATATAGTTACTTCACCTATAAGCATGTTGAAACAGGTTCCACCGATTCTAAATGGAAAGTTGGTTTTCCATTTGGACTAGGTGTTAGGACTTCAATAGAGAAGGACGTTAGTCTTTCTGTGGAGGGTATATATACCATCTATAGCTCATTTTCGACGGGAGATTTAGATGGTTCAGATGTGGATTATATTGCAAAAGCGTCTCCAAGGACTTTTGCGTTAACGATTGGGGTTATTACTCCGGCCAGCAAACAGTTTACATTAAGCAGCGTAAGAGACCTCTGATTTTAGGAAATATGATTTAACGATATCAGGACTTTTTTGAGTTCCAAAAAGATATTTGGATATGTTGTGTTTTAACTCGGTGAGAGTT
>JABJFC010000069.1 GCA_018662925.1 Alphaproteobacteria bacterium
GCGAAGTTGATTTAAGCACAATTTTAGAAGAGAACAAATCAATCAACAAGCTGGTTGTTGGCTGTGGGAAAAAGCCTTTTAATTGGAAAGAGGATGATAAAACTACGCCTAAAGGGTCTTTTGGAACCAGAAGCAGCAGGAACGAGATGTCAGAAAGAGAAGTTGTCCTAGACACAGAAACAACAGGTCTAGAGCCCCGGGCGGGACACCGCTTGGTGGAAATTGGGTGTATAGAGCTCGTTGATCGTGTCCCCACAGGTCGCCAGTTTCATAAGTATTTGAACCCCGAAAGACCCGTTCCAAGAGAGGCGTCACAGATCCACGGGCTAACGGACGAATTTCTACAAGACAAGCCTCTGTTTAAAGACGTGGCAGGAGAGTTTCTAGATTTTGTCAGGGATGCAACACTTGTTATTCACAACGCCCCCTTTGATATGAAGTTTCTAAATGCAGAGCTGACGATCCTAGAGGCGCCTCTCTTGGAAATGAAAAATGTTGTGGATACGCTCCAAATTGCCCGTAAAAAATTCCCAGGCGCTCCTGCTAATTTGGATGCTTTGTGCCGGCGATTTAAAATAGACAACTCTCACCGGACAAATCACGGAGCTCTTTTGGACTCGGAGCTGTTGATAGAGGTGTATCTAGAGCTGACGGGCGGGCGCCAACTAAGCTTTCAATGGGATGGGCAGGGTAAAAGCGCTCCTACAGGCCAGGACGCAAAGGAAAAAATCCACCGAGAGGCACGGCCACATGAGGCATCTGCGCCAGAAAGAGACGCTCACGACGCCTTCATGAAAGGGATTAAAAAGCCTCTTTGGGAAGCTAGTTAATCTGGTTGTGGTAGAGAATTTCGAAATCAAAGGGGGCGAGCACTGTTGGTGCCATGCCGCTTTCTTTGGTGATATCTGAAATAATGCTGCGTGCAAAAGGAAACAGATGTCTCGGGCATTCGACCAGAAGAAGCCTCTTAAGCTGCTCGTCGTGTCCTTTTCCTTCCTTAATCGAGGGCAATGTGAAGATCCCTGCATAAGAAACTTCTATGATGGAAAGCACACTCTTTTCGTCGTCAGCCTTTGACTCCACCTTAATATTGAGCACGACTTCAAACATGTTTTCGCCAATTGGCGTGGCGTGCACTTCAACGTTTACATTAATCTGTGGCCCCTTCTTCGGGGGTGTCGAAAGAGTTTCCAACATTTTGGGGTTTTCAAAAGAAAGATCCTTAATGTATTGGGTGTTAATGGTCAGCTGGGTAAGCGATTCCGCTTTTCCATCTTTTTTTGTTGCTTTTTTCTTTTGGGGCGCTGCCTTTTTAGCCATAAAGGATCCTTTCCGACGTTTGATCAAAAAACATTTAAATACCTTATCCCTCTTAACCTTCCTGGCTCCTTCGTGTAAAGTAAAAAAAGATACTCCTATGAACAAAGGGAAAATATGAACGTGGGATTTGCTTTTTTCGACATCATTTTGTTGGCCCTAATCGCTGTTTTTCTCATTTTGAGGCTTCGAAGCGTCTTAGGTCAAAAACGAGAAGATGAAGAAAAAGGGACCAAGGAAAAGGACTTTCTTCGAGACGTAAGCCAGAAAAGAGCTGAATCAAATGTTGTCAGCTTGAGACCCAATAAGCAGTCTCAGGCAGTAGAGGCCGAGTTTCAGGAAGAGGACATTATGGAGATTGTCCCAAAGGAGGCAAGAGAGCCTCTCACGAAGCTTCGAGCCATAGAGCCAAGCTTTTATCCAGAAAAGTTTCTTGAGGGAGCAAAGGGGGCCTTCTCTGTGATTTTGGAGGCCTTTGCCGCCGGCGATAAAAAAACGCTGAATAATCTTCTCGCAAAATCTGTCTATACTTCGTTCGCAAGCGCCATAAACGAGCGTGAGAAAGCAGGGGAACACCTGGAGAGTATCTTGCTAAATTTAAAGGCTGACATCCAGGGTGCGTCCATCAAAGGAAAAGTTATCAATATTTCAATAAAATTCACGTCCCTTCAAACGAATGTTTTGAAGGGCAAGAAAGGAAAGATTCTTGAAGGGGATCCTGACCAAAGTGAAGAGCTTGTTGATAGCTGGAATTTTCGGCGGACCATCGGCTCCAAGAATCCAAACTGGATCTTATCAGAGATAACAAACCAGGCCGAAGGGTGAGTCCATCTGCTGATGGTACTCAACTCGTATATGAATCAAAAGAAACCCACTCAATACAAAACTTTTGTATTGAGTTTATGCTATCCTTTGATGCGAAATCTGTTGAAAATGCTTCTTTTTTTTTATATTAGAAAAATAATATTATTTGAGTGTATAAAACTGTGATAAAATCTCAAGAAAAAAGAAGTTGGGGAACACGCAAATGTGTAGATGTATTTCATTTAAGAGTTTTGTTGTCTTTATATTTAGCCTTACGGTTATGGCGGCACTTCTAATTTCCGAAAGTTTCGCAGGTCCTGGAGGTCCAACCTTTTCGGCTGTAGTTACGGGGGAAGACTTGGAGATGCAATTCAGGAAAACACGAATTACTGAGCTTGGGGAAGGCATTCAAACAGCGCAGCGCAAGTATCGAAGAACAGTTACATACTATGATTCTAGGCTATACGGAGATGATGTGGACCAGAATTATGATAAGACGGGGCATGATGCAATTGAGGCCTTAAGAGCGGAGGTAAAAGGCCACTTGGCTTCAGTGGATCAGATGGGAGCCACGAGACTCGCTGAAATTTTTGGTTGGCGATGGGATTCTAGTGAGAATAAATATTATTGTGATCGTTGGTTGATACGGAGTTTTGAAGAAATCGGAATAAGTTACGGTCAGAAAAGAAGGGCTGGACTGACAAAATGGCAGTCATTTAGAACCAAACATAAGGGCTCAGGAAAGAGCCAGCAAACAACAAGATCTGCTGTACGTGGGTTAAAAGCAAATACTGATGGGCTTAATACTTTAATGACGGAAGAGATGTCCCAAGCAGTACTATCCGCAGAGCACATGGTGAAAGCCAGAAAAGACTTTGAGGATTGGGAGCGCAGAATGAAGAAACACAGAAAAAAAATGAAAAAGCACGATAAGAAAGTTGCACAAGGCAAGACAGGCGGTTGCTTGTGTATTCGTAGAAAATTAAGGGAGCCTGAGGCTCCAGAGAAAAGCGAAACCCTTCAGATTTTAAGCACAATGTACCTTTACAACCCTGACGAGAAGGATAAAACGCGAAGACTTACCGTGAATCCCATGCTTGTTTCATGGATGCTGAAAGGGGTCTGTTCAGCAGAGAAAGCTAATATTAATGGAATTAAAAGCTTTTTGACGCAACCAAGGCTCGAAATTGGGCGTGTGTTCAGATCAAAAGGTGGGCAGGAGGCCTGTTTATCTTCTATTGAAATGGATGAATTTGCTATTTCTTACGACTGGGAGCTAGGGGGGGAAGTTGATGACCTGCAAGAAGAGGAGGAGTTGGATTCTGATGAGGAGCAGAGGAAACGTGAGGAATACCAAAACTCTCGTGTCCGCCGTAGGTCGGTGTCAAATGTGGCGCGTAGTTCTTCGGTCGTTTATAAATCCGCTAATAAAAGCCGACTTCAGCGCTCCAAATCGTTTAGTGAACGCAGACCATCAGTCACATTTACCATGACAGACGCGGATAGACGAAAATTGCAAGAGGCTCGGCTGGAAAGAGAAAAAAAGAAACTTGAGGGTCAGGATCTATCAGAGGAAGAAGAAGATACGAAAAGGAAACTAAGGCTAGCAACCTCACGGTCGAGCAGTGTCACAGTCATCCCACAGAGTGATCTTAACCGTTTAGGAGTGAATGTTTCACCACCTAGTCCAACAGTGGAGACTACTCTTACTCCTATTGGCGGAGCGGTGGTGGGCCTGATGGTTCCAAAAGTAAAGGAAGATGATCTATCTTCCGTTGAAAGCGACGAAGACGCATATAATTCGGAAGATGAGAAATAATAATGATCCAATACGAAGTTGATGTCACCGAATGTCAAAAACCACGCTTCGCCATAATTTTAAAATGGCGGGTAAGTTAATGGTCATTAAGAGGCCCCCAGAAATGTACATGACCGTCAGAGCATATCGGGCATCAAAGAAGGAAAAGATCATAAAGGAAGCCGTCGCGAATACATAGTATGCTTTTTCTCCGTAGGTTGGGAATATAAAGCGTGCGGACTTTAGGCCCGCGAACATATAGGCGATGATGGTTGAAAAACCAAGGGCAAATAAGAATATGGGCATAAAGATATTCATATAGGGAAAATATTTTCCTAGGGCCGTTTGGACGAGCAAGCTTCCTTCAATGGGCATGGTCCAAACGCCTGTTGAGAGCAAAAGCAAAATCGTGCAAGTACAGACAACAAACGTATCCAGAAAGATGCCCGCAATACTCAGGCTAGCCTGCTTTTCTGGAGAATCTGTCTTGGCTTCACTATGGATAATTGAGGCATACCCAATTCCCACATCACCTGAATAGCAGGCGCTGGAAATTCCTTTTGACATGGCGATAAGCAGCGTGCTGCCGGCGAACCCTCCGACGGCCGCATGTCCTGTAAAGGCGGTGGAGAAAATCAAAAAGAACATCTCTGGAATGACGTCCAGATTTTGCCATAAAACCCATCCTGTCATGCCTAAGTAAACCACAATAAATACTGAAATCATAATACCGCTGATATTTCCGATGCGTTGCACGCCACCTCTGACACTGAAAAGGATGAGGGCTAGCAATCCTAAACTTACCCATAGGGGGGGCAATGACCAGTTAATGACCAGGCTTTCTTTAATGGTTGCAAACATAAAGATCTCGACACCATAGATGCACAACAAGGAGGCCATCAAATAGGGAACCCAGGGCAGTTTTGGAAAGGCCTTCGAGAGGAAAAACATAGGCCCCCCCGAATAGGTCCCATCGGGATTCTGTTTGCGATACTTGATGCCTAAATAGATCTCGGAATATTTTAAAATCATGCCCAAAAAGGCTACGATCCAAACCCAAACAAGGGCCCCGGGGCCTCCTACTTGAACGGCAATAGCCACAGCTACAAGGTTTCCTATACCTACACAGCCACCTAAAGAGGCAAAAAATGCCTTAATAGGAGTTGGGAGTGTGCTTTTCGGTCCTTTTTCCTTTTTGATCTCAAAACATTTGATAAAATATCCAAAAATTTTGGGAAATTCTCTGAGTTGCATAATGCGTGATTTGACCGTGAAAAAGAGTCCAATGCTCAAAATAAGAAAGGCGCCAATGTAGCCCCACAAAAAGTCGTTTATTTCTTCCAAGAAGTCAAAAGCAAGTTCAAACATTAAAGTCTTTCCAAAAGTTTGAGAATGGGACCTAATAAATTCAGCGAACCCTAGTGCAGGGAGCCTCAAAAGTCAAATTGGTTGAGGAGAAGACGGGGCTTTCAGATTGCACCAAAAGAGCTTTAAGCAGGCCCGTTTTCATTTTGCTGTGACATGAGTTATGAGCGGAAAATCATTAAAGAGGCGTGGTGGTGCTCTGATGGCCCTTCCACACTCTCCGAGCTGCTCCGAGGTATCCGCGTCTCTAACGTGGCGCCTCATAAATCCTGCTGGATTTAAGATTAGGAACCTTGAAACGGCGCTTAGAAGGAACTTTTTGAAAAAGATGCGTTTATTTTGTATTGTCTTTGCAAAATATATGCGATCTAACTGCGTTCTATATTACATAATGAATATGTATGGGCGCGTGTAATGTCCGACGATTCAACTAAAATTATCAGATCAGGCTCTCCCATAGGAGAAAATAAGATGCAAATGAAATTCCTAAACAGCCGGTTTCTTCACGTAAGGCGAAAGGTACAGAAAACAGCGGATTTGGGATCGAAGATTTTGCAAAGGGTTTAGCAAAAGATGCGGTGTCTGGTTTTATATCAAGTTTCTTACCGTTTTAGAAATGTATGATTTAATGAAAGTGACGGAGATCAAATGGAAAAACTACTACTCTTAATCTGTGGCGCAATATGTGCAACAATTACGCTGCAGACGTCTTCAGCTTTTGCCTTCCCGGGAGATACCGAAGTAGAAAATTTTCAAGCCTATGAATGGGAGGAAGAACTGCGGCCTTCTGTAATTCGTAGAGAATTTTCAATTCCTTTTGAAAGTTCGCAAATAGTAGTAGCTTCAAATCACGTGGAAGAACGTGTTTACCAAATGGAGCACAGTCTTGCGTTACTTAGTGCCTGGGCCCAAGCAGAGGTTAATGTCGATGCGTTTAAGCATAAACTTGATTCAGTTCTAACGCATTTGTTTGCTCAACGTTTTTTTGGAATTCCATTTGTCAATATTAACTGCAGTTTCCCTCCATAGTTCCCATGAACCTGGTTACTCCCTTTTTGGTGTATCGATTAGCCCATCTATGCTCTTCGAGCTACACCGAGGCATCCGCTTCTTTAACGCAACGGCTTATAAATCCTGGCGGATTTATCACATCGTAGCGAAGCGAATGTCCTTTCTATCCGAAAGGACACAATAAATCCTTGAGACAATATTTTAGAAAACTTTCCTTCCAGCTGCGGCATCAGTGCGGCACCGAGATTTTTTGGCTGTTCCGGAATTCTTGCTGAGCCTTTTGTCCTTGGTTGCGGGAGTCGCAATCGACTTTTGGATTTAGTGAGCTGATTTAATTACGTTTTTATATTTGGGTAGTGTCTCTGTACCACGTCTTGTACCGTAAAAACTTGTCCACAAAAAATGCGGCTATTCTGACATAACCTTAACGATAAAAGGTGAAGTCATAGCGCGAACAAGTGCGCTGTAGTTCATCTGAAATGCAATTTCATCGCCTACGGATAAATTATTATTTGCATCTAAAATAAGATGGTCGCTACTGGCACCAAGAATCTCAACGCCGGGTGGTGACGTTAGCCCGTTCGGATCAGTATCCTGCTCGCCAAGTGCCAGTAAAACTTGAGAGATGTTACCTTGATTTGTGATTGGTTGTGACGGCCCAAATGCGGTTTGTGCAATTTCACCCCATGGCTGCGATGGCTTGACCTTCGCCTCGATAACTTCAGCTATAAGTTTAAAAGCATCGATGTGCAGGCCGTCGATTGGCTTTCGATTAAGAGGATCAAGGCCAAGCAATATAGATTCACCAAAGCGAAGGTTATTGATGCGTCTTGTATCCACACCGCTGAATGCCCATTCAAAATTGCCAGAGTTGCCGCCTGAGACCACCTCCATCTCAAAGCCGAACGTCGTATCAATTGAACTAGCCAATGTCGAAAGCTTGTCCATATTTTTAGCGTTAGGTGTAACACCGCTGCGACAAGCCAAATTCGTGCCAATACCTTTAAATTTTATATTCGGTAACTCAAGTATTTTTCGCACAGTGCTTTCAACGTCTTCGGGCATTATACCTTCACGGAGATCCCCAAGCTCTACCATGAGAACAATACCATGCGTCCGTCCAGACTTTAGCGCAGCAGCAGATAGAGCATTGATAATATCAAGTTCAGTGTTGAAGCTTATATCCGCATGCATCACAACTTGCTCGACCTGACTGAGCATAGGGGAACGGATGAGTAATATCTGTGTATGTACACCCGCTTTTCGCATACGTTCTATATTTTCAATACGGGAATCCCCGAGAGCACTTACGCCTGCATCAAGTAGAACTGTCGCAATTTCAGGCGAACCTAGGGTTGCCTTCGTAATACCCGTAACTGAGATACCATGAATGGCCAAACGTTCGACTAATATACGGGCGTTATGGTGAATTTTGCGGAGGTCAATTTCCAGTCGCGGTGAACTCATTTTGCAACCGCAGGCATCTTTTTCTCAAGCACCGGAAAGGCCAAAAGAATCATTTCCACCAGATGATCTGGTGAGCGGGTTAAGGCATCTGTAGCGGGAATATCAAGCGTGTCTTCATAGTGCGTGATCGCTTCACCAATCTCATCATCTGTCATGTTTTCGTGGTTGATAGTAAGGCCAATAACCTTTGTATCAGAAAATGTTTCGATGAGATTAATCTCTCTGGTTGCACTCGGCATTGGTATTTCAGGATAATCACTAAGATTAATTCGTCCCGGTGCATGTTGCAGGATAACACCATCAGGCCGGCTTCCTCTTAGGATATAGGAAGAAGTTAGATAGGCCGGGTGGCTGAGCGCGCCTTGTCCCTCGATAATAATAACGTCAGGGCTTTCTCCTTCGAAGGCTTCTATAACGGCGGCTTCCATTTCACCAGAGCAAAATTGCGGCGCAATAGCATCAATAGCAAGGCCATAGCGCGCACCCTGAATTAAGCCAGTTTGACCCGTTCCAACCATCACCGCTTTAATATCACGGTCATTTAATGCCTTGGTTAATATCGTAGCGGTGGTGCGTTTACCGATAGCGCTATCAGTACCAAGCACAGCAATACGCGGACAGGTGACTTCTTTGATACGGCCACTAAATACTTTCAAATCTTTTTTGTCGCGTGGTTTTCGAATATCAAGAATGTTTACGTTATTCAAGGCGCTTGCGGCGGCAAATTCTGGGTCTTCATTCAAAAACTCATGAAGACCGTTCACGATATTCATGCCAAGAGTGATGGCTTCAAGCATAATGCCACGTTCATTTTCGGACAGCATGCCGCTTAAAGGAGCCATGCCATAGATAAAGCTATCCGGCACCCCTCCAGATACCTTCAAGGCTTCGGGAAGATTGCGGCAGACAGGGATATTATTGGGCGAGTCATCCAGCACCATGCCGCAATCTTGTCCCGCTTTTGTACTATCGATGACCGCAAGAATTTTATATTTTTCTGAATAACGGATAAGTCCATTGGCGGTTTTTCCATCTATTCTTCCAAAATTATCTTCGCAATAAATGATCGCTGTTTTAGGTTGTGTTGGTCTGTCATAGGGAAGCGCTTTTGGTTTCATTTTTGGAAAAGTATCGACGGGCATATTCATGCCTCCTGATTTTGTAAACGCTTATAGTGATGCGTTCATGCATGCACCCTGCACAATGCAAGGGTCGCATTTCAAAGTCTGAATAGGAGCAAAAAATAGAAAGCTAAAATTCGCGGAAAAAAGGTGAGGTCAAAGTGTGCTCTCACGCATTGCCATCGCAGGCAGACATTTTCCAGAAAAAATTATCTCAATAAGTGGCTTTGGCCAAACTCTATGACATTAATACTGGGTTTGAGCAGTTTTGTCAAATTTACGCTCTAGATGCTCTTTGCTTAGTCGTATATCTGTTTATCAATAAATTTTCGAATTTCTGTTTTTTTTATACTTGCTAAATTCTTGATACAGTTCAGTGAAGAGTCTCGAAACGTATCCACACAAGCGAACCCCAATCAAAACTCACAGACTTTATTCTGAAGAATTCTCCCTCAGTCCCTTCACTTCTTCAAGGGATAATTCAGTCAATTTGGCTATAATGTCATCAGTAAAATCGCCAGTTTCAATCATCCTTTTTGCAGTTTCTGTGTTCGCACTTTGTGCTCCCTCAGCCCTCTCAACAGCTAACATTGAACCATACTGCTCAAGATCTAAAACATCCGTCGCATATTCTTTCACTACTTCGGGTTCCCAACGAGACATTTCTAATCTTCCAAATGCTTTTAATATGCTATCTGGTGCCTTTATTCCTTGGCCCTCCAAAGAGTCTAATGTTTCTCTCGTATATTCTTTTGCATGCTTGAACAAACTCAACCACCAATCTTTTTCCGTGAAATCCTTTTCTGGAGGAAACAACTTTTTCGGTACTCTAGGAAGTTCGATCTGAATCATCTGTAAATGGTTTATTGTTTGACTAGAATATTTATCAGTCATAACATAGTGCTTCAAGTATTGGTTGTCTGCCATGGGATGAGACCTGGTTCTTTCAGTCTGTGTGTCCTCTAAAACGGAGTCTTTTATTCCTCTTAGTCGATTACTATCATAGTTCAGAACCTGAATAGCATATGTTGGCCTCAAACTTCTGTACCAGTCAGATTGATTCAGTGCTTTTGTATCTATCTGGCGTGAGTATGTTGATGCCGCATAGAATAATGCCCGCTCATCAAAATAAATATGACGTCTTACCTGCATCTCTACAACTATATGTGCGCCTTTCTATAATTTCAATCTTACCGAACGGACATTTCGACTTTTTTCCTTATTACTTTTTTTGAAATTGTTTGTACCTTTTAAAGCAAGCTAAGTCTCAGGAGAGGTCTTTGAGATTTTTTTTTGCGAGAGTATGTTAGCTGCAAAGGACAATGAAGTCTGTCCTGAAAAGCCATGATTTTGTAGGTTTAGTTTTTTTTGTGTCGAGAATATAGTTGATTCTGACATTTCACCACTTATTTTTCGTCAGTATTAATTCCTTTGATTTTAATCATTTTTTCTACCTCCATCTTCTTTTTATTTTCACTTTTCTTGGAGGATAACGTCTCGAATAAAGCTTTCTTTTTTGGTCTGGGAATAAAAATTTCACCTATTGAGAGATTTTTTGAGGAAGTTGGAATTGCATCTACAACTCTTTGTACTTCGGCTGGACTGGAATTTTCTGTGTTCTTGAGCAAACCTTTAGTCCCATTATCTCCAATCATTTGAGCAAGAGATTTTACTATCTGTTTAATTTCGTTAACTCCATAAGCTGTTTCTTGTGTTACCTGGTCAATTTTTATACGAGCCTGGTCAAGTATTTTAACTGCATCTTTAATATCATTAACTCCACGTGTTATGTCTTTTGCTTGCTCTTGAATTTGAAAAATTTCATTCAAGGTTCCACTAACTTGAAAGATAGTGCATATAGCGGCCAAACCAATCAATAGAGTTCCAACACCACCTATTAAAAGTCCAATATCTTTACTAATCCTCTCCCTGGGCATACTCACAAAACTGCCTCCAAATAGATTTAACAGTCTAGTTATATTCTAATAGCCTGATACAAGCAAACAATGCACTTATCCTGTGGGTCCGGAGTTTTTGAGCTGATCATTGAATCGTTCAAATTTTTTGAGTTTCTTTGTAAGTGGGGCAGGATGTAAACCTACGAACTTCGGGTTTAGGGCTGCAAACATGATAGATTGCTGAAAGTTCTGATTATAAAAGAATGAAATGGTTCGGCTGCAAAGAATCAGGTGTTTCACCAGGCCAAGATGCGCTTACGTACATACTACGCGAGTTATCTGACTTTCATTCAAATGCTTTCTATATGCTTTCGGAAAATAAAACATTCATATTAGAAATATTGAAATATGACTCTGATAGCCCGTCTACGCTCTCCGAGCTACGCCGAGGCATCCGCTTCTCTAACGCTCCGTCTCATAAATCCTGGCGGATTTATCACGTCGTAGCGAAGCGAAGACGGATGGTGCGCCCGGCGGGATTCGAACCCACGACCTCAAGATTAGGAATCTTGCGCTCTATCCTGCTGAGCTACGGGCGCGTTAAAGTTTTTTATTGCAGTAGCTATAAAATGGTTTACCAAAAAATGTAACCCGGCAGTTAAGAAAAAGCCCCTTTTTGTTGGGACGAGTGCTCCAAAAAATGGCTTGATTCCTCTTGTACCGCACTTAACGGTATATTTAGCATTTCTTTCCCACCAAAGGACTGCGCAGTGAGAACTCTTACCATCTTGGTGGAAGGGGCGAATTTTTCACTATTGGTTGGGCCAAAAAGGGACAAAATGGGTGTATTCGACACAGCCAGCATGTGCGCCGTGCCACAGTCGTTGGAAATAACAAATTTCAGTCTTAGGCCCAACGCTATGGTCAGTAAGGGGGAGTACTTAAAGGAAGATTCTTTTTGCAGTGGAAAAAGGGCACCTGGTACTTTAGCTTTAATAGAATCGATCCAATCTATCTCTTGAGGGCCAATCAAAAATACGGGCTGTGTTTTTTGCGTTAACAACCATTGAGCAAGTTCGCAAAAGTTTTCCAAAGGCCAGCATTTGTGCTTTCCACCAGCGCCAGGAACAAGACCCACGTAGGGGAGAAGATTCTGAGGAAGGAGACGGTTGATTTCTGATTTCATCTCTTCCGAAATGGGCAGAGGTGGCAATGTATTCAAAGGCCTTTTTCGTAGCATATTTACAAAAGCAACCAAGCGCTCGCCCAAAGAAGTGGGGAGTTTTCCTGCGGTATATTTTATGTCCGAAAGAAGAAAGTTAAAGGCAGATGAAATAAAGGTCGTATGAGGTATTTTTTTAAGATTAAGGGCGGTTAGAAATCCGTTTTGTGTGTCAATAATAAGATCATAATGGGTCGTAACTTGTTTCTTAAAAAGATCCTTGAAGCCAGTTCCGAATTTTTGATTCTCTATGACCGTATCTAGTAAGGGATCTACGATGGGTTTTAGAAGAGAGCTGAAAGCACTTTTTCCTTTTCCTGCCATCCAAGTAATATGGGCTTTTGGAAATGTTTCTCTTAGAGCACGGACAAAGGGTATCTTGATCAAGCCATCTCCGACCAGATCAAGGCCTACGTAAACAAGAATGTTTCTGGGATTAAGGGGGGAAGAAGCTACCATTGGATCCTTGGAAGTTTAAGGAGCGTTCCAGGCCCAGAGACAAGGCGTCCCTCCTGAAGGGTTATAGGTAACGTAATGCCGTCTTCTCCCTCCATAAAGGCCGATGCAAGGGAAAATAGCTGACGCTCTTTGGATGAAATGACTTTATTTTTTTCTAAAGATTCTAGCATTACCGGGACGCCCATGAGCTTTGTTGTAAAGGCCCCTTCTGGTTGTAGGGTATGATCTAATGCCAGAGTTCCTTCTAGGGAAAGGGCCGCTGGAGGCCAGTTTATCAAGGCAGTTCTTATCTCAAGGATGCCACCCTTATCTCTCCAATTTTCTAATGTTTGTGCCAGAGAAGTGTCATCAGCTGACTCTAGGGCTGATACTTCAGAGATCGTCCCTTCAATGCGAACCTCTTGAATGCCTTGTTCCATCGAAAGAGGAGGATTTTGCAGGGTGAGCGCATTCAGAGATGTTTTAAAGGAAATGGTGGCATCAGTTGTTTTCTTTTGAAATGTCCCAGAAAATGCGTCTAAATCTGCCCAAGGGGTATTATTCTCGTATAAAAAGACACTCTGCGAACTAATCTCAAAGCTCCAAGAATCTGAAACATTTAATTGTCCTTGAGTGAGATTTGCCTCAAAACCATAAGTTTTTTCATCGTTGGATACGAGAAATTTATGGGGAGAGGAAATTTGGAATTTTAAGGCGCTCCAGTTCCAAATTGAAGCAGATACCAAGGTGTCTCTAGAGGTCCCCTCGACGAGCACATTATCTTTTTGATAGGAAAAATTTGGGTTGAGCAGTTTGATTTGTAAGGAGAAAGGATATCCACCAACTTCAATTTTGTCGTAATTGATTGAGAAATAACTATTTTTTGCAAGTTCTTCTTGAAAATGGACTTTTAATTGAGATGCTGAATACCACCAAAAAAGGCTGTATCCTGCAACGAAAACAACGAGTGAGGCTATGATAATTCTTTTGGTTTTATCCATCTGATGGCTTCCTTGTTAAATAAGGCTTTTGTATATCTAATAGATCTTGGCTGGCAGATTCAATCGTTTCTTTTAGGTATGGCAGAAAAGTTTTTTGATCCATTCCCGGAAGGATGGGTGGCAGGACATGAAAAGTAACAGTGCCGGGATACTTTCTAAAACTATTCTTAGGCCAAATCAGCCCTGTATTGAGAGCGACTGGCGTGACTGGGATCTGTAGATCACTATAAATTATGTCTATGCCTGGACGATACCGTCCCGTTTTTCCTGGTTCAGATCGGGTTCCTTCTGGAAATATGACCAGTGATTTTCCTTGGGAAAGTGTCTCACTGGCCCTTCGGGTTAATTTTCTCAAAGATGTAGTCCCTTTCCGAGAGATGGCAATCATGCCCAATTTTTTGAAGAAAGAGCCAATGATGGGAATCCATAGGAGTTCTTTCTTCAAAATATAGACAGGAGAATTAAAAAGAATATTGAAAAAGATAGTTTCAAGGGCTGATTGATGTTTGGATGCAATAAGCGCTGCATTTGTGGGCACGTATTCCTTCCCAATAATTTCTATTTTAACTCCAATAATGGATTTGAACAGGAAGAGAACTGTCATTGTCCAAAGATGGGAAACTTTGAAGGCAATATTGCGAGAGATAAACAGGCAGGGAAAGGAAAGGCCACCCAAAACAAGAGTCGCGAGAACGAGCAAAATATTAAAAATCAGTGATCTCAAAAAAATGTGCATAAGCTAGCTATATCCGTAAAACATGAATGATAGATCTCAAGAAAAGCAGCCTGTGTCAATGAAAAGCCTTTAAAATGGCCTGACGGGAGTAGGATACGATAAATTTTGAATATTCGGAAATTATAAGGGTGGCAGTTGATGGCTGCGTCCACCAACTGTGTAAATTTAACTTTTTAGGGAATACTGGGTGACTAATAATAAGAGCATCCGGGCAAGCAGACTGTACCTCAACAAGACTTCTGGGGAGGTGATAATTAGAGGTGACGAGTCGAAGCGATTTGTACTTATTTTTCCTCATCCATTCTGCTGTTTCTTCGGCATTACCCACTGTATCGGTTGCTTTATGTCCAAGTCCTACTTTGTCGGTATGATTTTTGGATAAAGGGTTATACTTTGGGAGGTCCCTCAAGAGGACGCTTTTATTTACTCCTGAAATAAAAAGAGTTTTGGCGGCGCCTTTCTGCAGAAGGGAAAATCCTTCTCTTAATCGCAGGCTGCCTCCTGTTAGAACGACAATCGTGTCAGTGGGTGTATCACGATCTTCAACTTTTAACGGGATCGAATCTACAAAGGCGAGAAGCCCAACAAACCATAGTCCAAAGACAAACGTTATTCCCAATATGAAGCGTTTTATACTCTGAAAGAAAGAAGGGCGCTTTTTTGAAAAGGTCAAAGATGAAGTCTCTACGGAGTTAATATGGATTTTGTTGCTGAAAGTAAGTCATCATGGATGCTGACTGGCAGGATGGATAGGGGGAGACCTTCCTTTTCGATAGCGCGACCATGACCAGTTCGCACTAAATGACGCGGGCATCCGGCGCTGAATGCAGCTTCAAGATCCCTTATAGTATCTCCGATGAAAGGGGTTTCTGCAGCCTCAACATTAAAGTCTGCTAGCGCCTCATGAATCATTCCAGGATTTGGCTTTCGTCGATTCGTTGGGAATTGGGGGTGATCAGGACAAACGTATATCTTATCAATCTTGGCGTTATTTTTTCTTAGAACCGTTTGTAGGTGGTCGTGGATTGCCTGGAGATCCTCTTCAGATATGATATTTTGTCCAATAGCAGATTGATTGGTAACAAGGGCGATTTTCCAACCAGCTTGCTTCCACAGTTGAATAGCCTCTATGACACCGGGGAGGATGACGAATTCTTCAACAGATTTGACATAGTCTTGTCGATCCTCGTTAATAACCCCATCTCTATCCAAAAGAACAAGTTTTGTTGCTGTCATTTCTAAAAAGCTTTTTCCAAAGTAGATTTAGTTGTTTTATGGGCAGAAAACATCATCAAAAGGATGATGATAAAGGGAACAATCCCAATGAGAAGCCAAAGCCATGAAATTTGTGGAGATATAATATTGAAAAAGGAGGCTCCTTTATCCCAGTCAAAGAACCAGAGCCAGCTTATTACAGTCAGAACAAGCAAAATGAATCCAATAATACTTCCTCTGATACCCATGGAGAGCGCGTATCTTTGAAACTGTTGGGCAATATAATTGTCTGATGCTCCAATAAGTGAGAGAATTTCTATGATAGATCGGTGCATCAAAAGACTCGTTTGGGTGGTAAAAGCAATTGTTCCAAGGATAGAGATGACGATGAATCCGATGATAAAAAGGAGGGTTGTTTCTAGAATAGTACTTGAAGAAGCAACACTTTGATGCCAAGCACGATGATCTATCAGCCGAATGTGGGGATTGATGCGTTCAAGGGTTGCTGACAATTGTGCCATATTAAATTTTAGATTTGACACAACTTTTATATCAATGAGTTTGGGGATGGGTAAATCTTTCAAAAAAGTCCCACTTCCTAGCCATGGTTCCAATAAGGCAAGGGATTCTTCCCGGGGCAAGACCTCAACACTTTTAATACCAGGTGTTTTTGCAAGCACTGCAGCGATGTATTCCATTTCGTGGCTCTCTCGCCTTTCCATTTCCAGGGAATCGGATGCATCAACTTTAATTTGGGCCGGAATCTCTATGGTATAACTTTGGGTGCTTCCTAGTGCCCAGAATCCAATCATGCCTTGCAAAATGCAATAACTGAACGTTGCGAGAATGGCTAAGTACATCAACAAACCGATAACCCAAGGGACGTATCGGGTGGAGGGATCTTTGGTTAAGGGGATTTCTGAGGACATATCAAATGCTTTTCGCACCTTTAGGAAGATTCACAGTTAAGGTCTTATCATGAAGATAAAGCTCAGAATAGGGAAATTCTTTTGCAAGAGATCTGTTGTGTGTTGCGATAATGACGGTGGTCCCTGTCTTGTTGAGTTCTTCAAAAAGGTACATAATTTTTAGAGCATTTTGATCATCTACGTTTCCAGTTGGTTCGTCTGCCAATAGGAGTTGGGGACGGGTGATGACGGCACGAGCTATTGCAACACGCTGCATTTGCCCGCCAGAAAGAGCCTTAGGGAACAGATCCAAGTGATCGGAGAGACCAACCCAATCCAGTAGCTCGGAGGCTTGTTTTCTGCTTGTGTGTGTGCTGACCCCGCGAATTTGGAGAGGGAGCGCTACATTATCAAGAGCAGATAGGTGCGGGATAAGGCGAAAATCCTGGAAAACAACGCTCATTTTAGTACGAAAAATCGGGACTTCCCACCGTTTAATAGTCGTGCTATCTCGATCGAAGAGAGAAATGGTTCCCTGTGATTGCCTTTCTGAAAGATGGATAAGTCGGAGCATACATGACTTTCCAGCACCACTTGGACCGGTCAAAAAGTGAAACGTTCCTTGAAGAAGGCTGAAGTTGATATTTTTAAATACATCAATCCCACCGGGAAACCGGAGGCCTACGTTATCAAATCTTATCAGTTTTTGGCCTGCGCCTTTTTGCATTTATATCTCCTCACCATGTCGAATATCCTCAGAAAAAGGCACTTTTTTTACGATACGTTATTGTACAGAGCTTGATAAGCATTTATAACAAAATAATGAACAAGGTACTACAAAGATGATCATAACCTGTCCGGCATGCTCGAGACGCTACATTATCGATCCGGAGTCTTTAGGCGCTCAAGGGCGGGATGTTAGGTGTTCTGGTTGCTCCAATGCATGGCATCAGGACCCAGCATCAGATATGCCAGAATCCATAGAGCTTGTGGAGAGTGTGTCCGTCATTCCAACTGAGCCTAAAGAGGGGGCTGCAAAGTTGCCAACTGCTCCTACAATGCAACAGAAAAGAACCCTTGTTTGGCTCGTTATTACCATTCTTGCCACCGTATTTATAGGTGGGGGTATGTTTGCGCGCGATCATATTGTGCGCTATTTTCCAACCCTTGAGCCATTCTATGAATTAATTGGTTTGCAGATAACGACTCGAGATATGGGATTTGAGCTCAGAAATTTGCTGTGGGAGAGAGATCCTGAAACCACACTTCCCATTTTGCGAGGGGAAATTCGGAACTCCTCGAGCACTGCTCGGAAAATCCCTTCCATACGGATCACTTTTCAAAATGCCGAAAAATGTGAGACTAACGACTGTACGTTAGCTCAGATGGTTGAAAACGTTGGGGATGAGAGAATTCTTCCAGGAGACACCATTTCGTTTCAAATTGGATTGAAAAACCCAGTTCCAAATGGAACCAAAGGGGTTTTTGTTGAATTTCATACTCCTTGATTTAATTTTTCAAGTTTTCTATAAGTGACTATCTCCAACAAGGCTTGTGATTGTGAAATAGATTATGGATGATTTGAAAATGGAAAAGATACCACGACAACGGAGTGTGGGTGAACTCGTAAATAAATTATCCACTTGCACCGTATTGTGTATTGGTGATGTCATGCTCGATAGGTTCGTTCAAGGAAAGGTTGAACGCATTTCACCAGAGGCTCCGATTCCTGTTCTTCGGATGACATCTGAGAAGAATATCTTAGGCGGTGTTGGAAACGTAGCACGCAACTTAGAGGGTCTTGGTATTTCGACGTTACTTGTGGGCGGAATCGGAAAAGATAAAACCGGTCAGGCTGTGCAAGACTTGTTGAAGCAGCATACGCTTATTTCGCCCCACCTTATTTCTCATGAGAAGTTTCTGACGCCTTTAAAAATACGGTATATTTCGGGGAACCAACATCTTTTAAGAGTAGATCAAGAAACGTCCGTTCCTTTTCCCGATTCCATTATTCAAAAGCTTCAAGATGTTTCTTTACAAGCGCTACCAAAGGCTTCGGCTCTTATCTTATCGGATTATGGGAAAGGAGTCCTGAACCGTGATCTCATAAAGGGACTTATTGCTGAGGCCCAAAAGAATCATACGCCTGTTATTGTGGACCCGAAAGGGCGTGATTATGCGAGATATGAGGGGGCGACACTCGTAACTCCAAATCGACAAGAATTGGCTCAAGCAACTGAGATGGAAACGGACTGTGATGAAAGCTGTATAGCGGCGGCACAAGAAATCATAAAGACTTGTAAGATCAAAATGGTTCTTGTGACGCGCGGTCCGGATGGAATGACATTAGTTACGGATGAAGGTTATGTTGAGCATGTACGTGCGACGGCATTGGAAGTTTTTGATGTCTCAGGAGCTGGGGACACGGTTGTCGCCTTAATGGCGTCGTCCCTTGGTGCTGGACTGACTTTGACAGAGGCTGTTCATTTGGCTAATAAGGCCGGCGGAATCGTTGTTGGAAAGGCGGGGACTGCCGTGGTTTCCAAAGAAGAGCTCTTGGCTGATTCACCTCAAGAAAAGTTTCAAACGGCAGAACGAAAGGTTTATACGTTAGAAGAGGCCATTGAACGTCGCCTCCGTTGGCAGCGGAAAGGTCAGACGGTTGGGTTCACAAACGGGACTTTCGATCTATTGCATCCGGGTCATATATCCTCCATTGAAGAAGCCCGCCAGCATTGCGATAAGCTCTTTATAGGCGTGAATACAGATTCTTCTGTTAAACGCTATAAGGGTCCAACGCGCCCTATCCAGTCAGAAATGGCACGGGCAACTGTTCTTGCTTCCTTACAAATGGTAGACGGCGTCGTTCTTTTTGAAGAAGACACGCCCCTAAAGCTTATTGAAGGGCTCCGTCCAGATGTTTTGATAAAGGGCGCGGACTATAAAATCGAGAATATTGTGGGAGCAGATGTTGTTCACAGTTACGGTGGTAAAGTGGTTTTAGCACAGATAGTCCCCGGTCAAAGCACCACACGAACTGTAGAAAAATTAGCAGTATAGCTATAAATTTTTACCACTGAGATAATGATTGTATGAAGCTTTTGCAAATCCTAGGTGCCTCTTAGAATCCTTCATGATCTGGAATCTAGGAAAATCGTTTATAAGAAACGAATGTGTGGCAAAAACAACACTGGATACCAGATACCAAGTCACTCTAACACTCACCGGCTTAAGACGCCGGTTCGCCTAGAAGTGCCTAAAAGTTCTGGCATGACACGTCTGTGTGATTGATATTGGATATTGTGCGCGCGGGACCAAGAAGTAGGGTTCCTACTCTCGGTATTTAGCACAAATCAGGATTATTTTTGTCGGAAAGTGATGCGGCCCTTAGAAAGGTCATAGGGGGTCATTTCCACGGTAACTTGATCTCCTACTAGGACGCGAATTCTATTCTTACGCATTCTGCCTGAGGTGTGAGCCAGAACAATGTGGTCATTTTCTAATTTGACTTTAAACATAGCGTTAGGGAGAAGTTCCAGTACAACACCTTCAAATTCAATGAGTTCTTCTTTTGCCACCATTCAGCTCCGCTTTAAGTTTGGTTACGATACAACACTTTTAAATAATTAAGAATCATTTTGAAAGCACTTTCAAGCATATCCCAGAATTAATTTATAAATCTTCGAAAAATATAACAAAGGCATAAAAAAACTAGCGGACCTTTCGATCCGCTAGTTCATATTTATTTAGAAGAGTCTGAGTCTATCTACGACGTCTCTTTCTCTCTTTCTCTTCTTCTTCTTCTTCAAGCCTGTCCGACTCAGCTTCTTCTAATTCGCTGCGAAATGGATCAAAGGCTCTTTCACCTTCAAGTCTTTGGCCGCGCTCAACTCTTGCATCCTCGCCGGCTACACCTCTATCGTGATAATCAAATTCTTCATCTTCTGAGCTGTAGTCAACATCAGTTACAGGTTCTGTAGTTGGCTTTTGTCCGCCTTTAGTATGACCCTTAGTGGTTCCCTTGGTATGCCCCTTAGTGGTTCCTTTAGTATGCCCCTTAGTGGTTCCCTTGGTATGCCCCTTAGTGGTTCCTTTAGTATGACCCTTAGTGGTTCCCTTGGTATGCCCCTTAGTGGTTCCCTTGGTATGCCCCTTAGTGGTTCCTTTGGTATGCCCCTTAGTGGTTCCTTTGGTATGCCCCTTAGTGGTTCCTTTGGTATGCCCCTTAGTGGTTCCTTTGGTATGCC
>JABJFC010000070.1 GCA_018662925.1 Alphaproteobacteria bacterium
AAATCGGCAATCATACGAATAATTCGCAGTTCTCGAACATCCTCTTCTGAAAGCTCCCGATTATCATCTTTCTCAAAGACGTTAAAATGCTTTTCAACAAAATCTATTCCTAACTGTTTGGAATAGAAGAATTCTCTGCGCTCCTCTGCGAATTGAAGAAGTGTCCGCCAACGTCTGCGATAAAATCTCATGGTACGTTTAGAGTAACCAAGTCGCAGCATTTCCTGCTCTAGGTCATGAATCAATTCAGTTAATAGTAATTTTTTTTGCATAGTTGTATCTCCTAAGATGTTGATTAGAGCGGAATGCCCTGTTAACATCTTTGGATATTATGCAAAGTAAATTCCAATGAAATTTAGAAAACGAAAAGAATTTTATGCGCTACTTCGCATAATTACTTTCTTCGCATAACAAATTGGCGGCATTGTGCAAAAATCAGGCATCATGGATGCATTTGTCATTGAGGCAGGAGAAGACTTACAGTCCTATGAATCCCTCCATAAGGCAGCGAAGCTTCTGGGATTCTTATCAGACTCTATGGAAACCAAAAACTTTAATGATTCCACCATAAATTACTGGCAACGTATTGGAGAACGGACTTTGAAACATAAAAACTGATAAAGATGTTCTACCAAATTATAACACTTAAAGACTTGATCTAATCCTATCCTCTTAAGCCGCAAATGGTAGAGCATATCTTTTTTGAGGATTATCAAATATGACTTCCTTGGGATCAAATTTTTCTGGTTCAATGGTGTCCCCAACCCATCCTAACATTCGATCATGCTCTTCATGTTCTTTATCTGCAAGCCACCTCAATTAAATGCTCATATCCCCACACACCTCCACAATCTTCCGGAGGACAGGCTCTTTCTCCACCTACGCAGATGGGGTAATTTACTTTCTCTAAAATGCAAGGCTATTAGGTGTTTCTTACCTGTTTCGTCCTCTCCTATTATGGATCTGTCGCATACAAGTTTAGGGAAGAGATTTAGTGGGATGCCATGGCTAAAATCTCTTCGGAATTATTGAACCTCTGTCTCAAATATATTTTAAAAAAATAGGTACTACTTACGTCTTAGCGGTTTTACAGTTAAGGTTTTAGGCATAATTTTATAAATCCAGTTTTTTAGCAAGTTCGTTGAGAGCCAATCCGTGCTTTTTATGTTTCATTTTTTTGATATTGTGAAGCTTCCACTTCACAGAGGATAAATCCTTTATGTGTTCCATATCAAGGTGGCTCCAGTTGGGACTGCCCCTCTTGAAAGATATTAGAAACTCACGATCCTTCTGATTTAAAGAGTTCTGAACGTTCTTGATGATCATTTCTCTTGCCGCTTCGAGTTCTTCGTACTTTACTTCCTGATCCGTCATACCAATAAATTCATTTTTAAAAGCATGACGTTGATCCAACAAATTTGGATTAATAAGCTCTGAAATAGGCCTGTTTCCACTAATCAGATAAACGAGAAAGGCAATCTTTAGTTTTTCAGTAATTTGGTGGTTTTGAAAAAAAATCATTAAATCAAATAAGTCGCGGGGGTGCTGCCTATCCAAAGCTGCACAAAATTTACCAGCATAGAGATCCTCAAATGATAACGTATTAATCCTTATCTGAGTCTCATATTTTTTTCTAATTGCTTCACATGACTCTTTAAGAGTCGGCGGATAAACGGTTCCTCTCAATACCAAATTGGTTTCAACTTTAATTCCAGTGTCTTTTGAGGAAATAGTGATTTGTTTTGCTATACCTTCCTTCGTTCGTTGAACTTGAATAAGATATTTTTTCCTTCGAAGGAGCTCAGAACTTAAAGAACGATAAAAGCCTTCATTTTCTTTCAAAAACTTTTCTCGCTGAGTAATTTTTGTATAGGCAAGGTCTATATCTACGGAGAGACGTGGCATATTCATATGAAAAAAGTTTATGGCCGTCCCTCCCTTGAGAGCAAAGGCCTGATTCTGCATCACGAGTCCTAAAACTTCGAGCAGTAGTTTTGTTTGGTTTTCAAAATACGCTTTCATCTTCTGCTTTATTCCAAACCCTTGGATAAGTTATTAAAAATTCTGGTTCATATATGCCATTTTTGACTTCTTTTCTTGCTCCACTACCTAGTTCGAATTTTGATTTATCGAGATTTTGGTACCAGCTAACATTTTGGATCTTGGCCAAACATAATACCAGACGTTTGATTTTTACCGAGGTACATTCCTCTAGAGCTTCTTGCATTAGGTCTGAGCTTAAAAGGTGCAAGTTTTCCATTATATAGTAGCTCTCATCGTAGCTATGAAATTTCTCAGCAACGTACATATACTCACAAAATGCTCGAGCTGGATTTGATATCTGTAATTGAAACTCCCCAAAATCAAATATTTTCAGACCTACTTGAGAAAGAAAAAGATTTGCTGGAGTATTGATGAATTCGAATTTTTGTTTGTTTTTCTCCATCCACTTTGGAAATTTAAATCCACGGTGTGAAAACACATATATTTCGTTTTCTTGAAATTTTATAAAATGGGCTTTACCTTGAAGCTCTAAGGCTGTTTTACCTCCAACATGAAATTGACAGAGTTGTTGTAAACCCCAGAGCATCCCACTCCAATCGATTGAGTCTCCAGGTCTCACCACGACCCCACGGTCTAGATATTCCAACCACCCTGAAGAAACATACCTTTGAATAAGGCTTTTGGAAAAACCTTTTGTTTTCAACCATGCTACGGGTAAGGCCGTATGCATTGGCCATAGCTTCAATAGGTTCCTTAATTTAGATTCTTTTTGCACACTCATAGTATGCATAATAGCATAATTATGAAGATAAGAAAGTTTATTTTTGCTTTAATAAGCATACCTTGAGTATGCCTATCATACAACTCATCGCCCCTTTTTATAAAGCTGACAGTTAGTCCTCTATTTTGGTTTAGACTTTTTCTTCTTTTTTGGGGACTCAACAATATCAACACCAAAGAGCTCTGAAATATTACCTTCAAGTTCTCCTGTTCCGCTTCCTTGAGTTAATTTAGATATATATCCAGCACTTTCAATAAGTTCTGTATGGTCTGCTTGACGAAGCAAGAATAGATCTTCCGGCTTCCCGTCCAAACGTGCTCCTACCCCATAAAGAACAGCCGAAACGTGCTTGCACATATCTGCATAATCAAAACATGAGCAATCAAACTTTATTTCATTCTTTTCTGGAAAAAGACCTGTTTTAGGTTGGGTGATGATTTCCATGACTTCCTTAGAAAACTTCCCCTGCAAAAGCTCAATGAGAGAACCGATTTTCCCTGAACACTGCTTTACTATTTTCTTCCATTTTTCTTTGGTAACGCTAGAAATCGTAATCTGAACTTTATAAATCTCTGACCCACTCACTAAAGCTGTGATTTCTCCTGCATTAACGTTCAGATCTATAACAGACCCATTACGAGCATACTGTCGTCCTCGAGGCATTCTATTCTCATAGTCCGAATACGAATTAAGGTTACCACACCAGGATCTGCCCCAAAAGGTTTTAGCTATAGCACGGCCTTCTATGACTATCGGATTGATCTTCTGACCCTTCTTTTTTAGTTTTGCAACTAAACGAGCTGCCGCTTTCTTCCTCTCGGCAACAGGAACATAAGGGGGATAATCAAAAGTATATCCGCTCACTTTCTTAACTCATAATAATAACTCGTAAGTTTATTTTTTTGATAATTCATCCTGGGATGGTTCAGCAATGGCACGATGAATGTCAAGAGAAACTACATTGAGAAGATCTTCATTGCTCATTTCTGTAAGAGCTGGCTTTCCATCCTTACTCAGGATATCACTTGATAATTCTTTCTTAGAATTAATGAGCTTATCTATTTTTTCCTCAATTGTTCCTTGGCAAATAAACTTGTGCACTAGGACGTTTCTTTTTTGCCCAATCCGGTAGGCTCTATCCGTTGCTTGAGCTTCGACAGATGGATTCCACCAACGATCAAAGTGAATCACATGGGAAGCTCGCGTTAGGTTAAGTCCTGTCCCTCCCGCTCTAATGGACAGGATAAAAAACGGAGGCCCCTGCTCCTCCTGGAAAGATTCAACAAGCTTAAGGCGATTTTTAATTGAAGTCTGTCCATGTAAAATCAGCCCTGGTCTCTTAAATACCCTCTCTAGGGCATTATGGAGAGCTGGGATAATCTCTTTGTATTGGGTAAATATCAATACCTTTTCTTGCTTTTCAGCAATAACTCGACATAATTCTTTAAGGCGAATGAACTTCCCACTTTCTTCCTCATTATACTCTCCATGACCCAACCATTGAGTGGGATGATTACATATTTGCTTAAAACGTGTTAGAAACGACAAAACAAGACCTCGACGTTTTATCTCATCACTGTTTTCAGAAAACTTGAGAAGAGTTTGAAGTTCATCAACGGATGTTTTATAAAGACCCGCCTGTTTTTTAGTTAAGAAGCAATGGGTATCCATCTCAGTCTTATCAGGCAAATCTGAAATAATACTCTTATCACTTTTAAGACGCCTTAAAATGTAGGGAGAAACTAAATGACGTACAGCTCCGTAAAACCGTTCTTTCTCTGCGTCATTTACGTCTTCCTTGATTGCCTTAACGCCATAATGAGAAAATACTTTACTGGAGCCCAAAAGCCCCGGAGCAACAAAGTCAAACAGAGACCAAAGATCAAGTAATCTATTTTCAATGGGGGTGCCCGTTATGATAAACCGAACCTCGCTTTTGAGCTTCTTAATGGCAAGCATCTGTTTCGAGGAGGGATTTTTGATGTTTTGAGCTTCATCCAAAATAAGGATATTCCAAGAAACCTTATTCATCCAAGGAACTCTATAGACATTGCTGTAAGTTGTTATCACAATATCAATATCGGACAAATTAGGGGCTTCCTTGTTTTTGAGTATCTTCTGACTTATCGCTGATCCATGACAGAGGAAGATCTTTAAGGATGGTGCAAACCGTTTAACCTCTTCTTGCCAGTTACCTAAAAGAGTGGAAGGTAGAATAAGAAGATGGGGTGTTTTGTTTTTAGATTGAACATTCTTAGACAATAAAAATAAGCACAAAACCTGAATGGTTTTTCCAAGGCCCATGTCATCGGCCAGGCATCCACCCAAACGAAGATTGTAGAGCAACCACAACCACTTTACACCCACTGATTGATAAGGTCTTAGAGTTCCATGAAAGTATTGGTCAAGTGTTTTTTGAAGAGCTTTATCTTCATTTTGTCCCGCTTCTCGCAAACGGGACAAAACATCCTTGATCCAATCACCCTCAATCATTTGAGACCAGTCAGAAATATCCTCTTGTGATATCCCTGACTGGTCTGGCGTAGAAGATAAAAGGCGAATGCCTTGTGCAAAGGTAAGGCCCTCATCTCTTACTTGATCTTCTATCTTTTTCCAATGTGATATGAGTTGAGAGATCTTATCTTGATTGATCTCCACCCATTGACCTTTGATTTGCACCATTCCATCTTGTGATTCCAAAATCTCTCTCATCTCTGCAGCTTCGATAACGGTTCCATCAGGGAGAGAATAGGACATATTAAAATCTAGGAGAGCGTCCATACCCACCGATTTTGCTGCAGCATTACCGATAGAAATTTTAATCTGAGGACGAGGAGGGTGTTTAGGCTTCCACCAATTTGGAACACGCACCACAACACCGGCTTCTTCAATTAACGGAATGGATTTTAAAAAAGTATGGGCTTCGTCCGGCCTCCAGGCGAGAGTCTTAAAAATATCGCCTGAATCAACCAGCTTTTTTATAAAGGGGCTTTTTTCAGAAGCTCTCTTTACAGGAATTAAAAGGGAAAGAAGGTGATGTTTTTTATTCTCACCTGAATAATCCTTCAAAGCTTGACCTAGAGGCAAGTACTGAAGTTTTGAATGCATTGCAGCTTGCTTTGTGTAAGTGCCTATAAAGGCAAATGGTTTTTTTGGATTTGATTTGTTTTCTGCAAGATGAAAACAAACCCTTCCCACATTATTCCAACTGGGATTATAACGTGCAAAGTAGGCTTGAAGAGTACCGTCACACCCTTGCAGTTCTTCTCTTAGAACTTGTATAAATTCTTTCCAAAGCTGACATAGAGTATCAAGACTTAAATACTCCGAGCCTTGCATAAAAGGAGCTTTGGCCATCAATATTTGAAGATCCTCCAATGGGGGCTCTAATCTGATGTCTTGTTCTACAGAATGGTTTTCGAGGCCAACAACTTCTTGGGCTTCGTGGATAAAAAGCTGCACGAAGTGATGCCAAAACGACAAACTGGATGGCAGGGCAGAGGAAAAAGGCGTAATCCCAAAACGTAAGATGCAAACGGAAGGTATCTGAGCATCCACTTTTGTATTCAGTACGTTCTTAATCCTACGAATAAGGTATCCTGGTATATCTTCTTTATTTCCTTGAGGTTCGCGAAGGTACAAATGACCAGATGGGGAGAGCGTGATCTCTAAAGAGGTATCGGCTTGGAAAGGCTCTCCTGAGTGAGAGGTTTGAACCTCACCCCTAAATGACTCGTTTTTCAAAGCAGCAGTTTGTGTCACGAACTCTCCCCTATCTTATAACCTAGATCCAAATATCCATAAACACGCTGGAGTTGAAGCAACTTGCTTTCCTTCAACAGTTAACTTAGTTGTCCCTGTCATGCTAGGGACATGGAGATAAAGTTCTAGAATTTCTTGTTCTTCATAACACTCGTAGGGTTCTTTCTTACGCAGAGCATGGCCCTTTCTCAGGATTTTAGCGTCACAGCCTTAGTTGCAACATAAACTTCTCTCGTGTGCACTGATATTGAGGGGTTCTCTTCTTCTAAATGATCAATACGTTCAATAAATAGCTTAATCTGATCTGCTGCAATACCACCAATACTCGTCATTGTAGGAGTCTCCTTTTTATTGCGGTCTAACTTTGCCAGGATAGAGTTAGCCTCAAAAGCTGGTGACGGGCTAAATCAAGAGCATCAACTTCATCAATGGAGATGAATTCACATCCATCGCCGAAGTTGACACCTGAGACAACTTTTGGCAACTGATTTTCTTTAGTAAGGAAACTCCAGTTTTCTCGGCAGCTTTAATAAGCTTAAAAACCATAACAAAAGCCGTTTCTCGGGCAAGGCACCCTTTGGAGCTTCTGGTTCGGCGTTTCACTTTCGCAAAGGTGCTTTCAATAGGATTTGTTGTGCGAATATGTTTCCAATGCTCTGCAGGAAAATTATACAACAGCCAGGAGTTCGAGACGATCTTTTTCATTTTAGGGAAAATAAGCGAGTAGCTTGTGTGGTGTTGCCCCATTTAACTGGGACAGTGGGGTAATGCGAGGAAAACGTAAGATCAAGAACGGAAGGTAGCGTGATACAATGTATATCCTGTGCAATGACAATTATGATGTCTCCCTCGGTCGTGATTTTTTGTATCCGGTAGCAAATGATGGATTGATCAAGCTGTAAAGTTCTTTCCTGGTGTTTGTCGAATACCTTGGACACGAATTTTTGCGCTGAGGCATTGGAGAAAGCATTGGACAAATATGGCTGCCCAGAGATCTTTAATACAGAGCAAGGGAGCCAATTTACGAGTCTTGGTTTTACAGATTTACTCAAACAACATGAGATCAAGATATCCATGGATGGCAAAGGCCGATGGATGGATGATGTCTTTGTAGAATGCCTTTGGCGCTCTCTGAAGTATAAATGTGTCTACTTGGAGCAATTTACGGATGGCAGGCCCGTTCATGCCAAAGATCAAATTGGTTTCTAGATAAGGCATTACAATGAGAGAAGGCCCCATTCAACCTTCGGTGGGAAAAACTAACGAGGTCTATGATCTGTCCGAACAACCAGGACCACTAATAGTATGCCTAGAGGGCAATAATTCAACTAGCTTTTTTTAACTACCCTTCTCAGATGCGACATTACCATCGGTAGATTTGTTTGAAGAAAAAGTAAAAAAATGGGGGCAATAGACTCTTAGTTCAAAAAGAGGCAACTACTCAGGCATAGGGGGATTTTGTACCACAACCCTCACAGGGAAGAGTGACGCCATAGTTGCAGATATTGCAGGAATTGCAATGCCATTCACGCCAATCTCTACAGGTGCGACATGGGTTACAGTGCCACGTATCTGTTAATTGAACCACCTCTTTCCAACAAAACGAGTAATTATAAATCTCTTCGCACTCTGAACATGCATACTCACACAGTAAAACTTTTAAGACAACTTCTTCACAACCACAGGGAAGAGCAAACTTTTTCTCAAATTCTTTCTGAGTGAGAGCCTCATATTTCTTGATATTGCCTAAAGTACAATCTGTTAAATCTTGGGAGCGCTTAGAATCACGCATGTTTGGCATGAGAACTCATTTAAGATGAAAGGGAAACACAAATAGAAAACCCTTAAAGGCATTTGTCATCGCTTCTTAGTTTATGGAGAGAATATCCGTTTTACTCAAATTATTCAACAGACGCGACACAACCAAACCGAATCAAAGTGCCGATTTCAGTAATTGAAAATTGTCATTGATTCGATCCACCATATCATGGTCAATTCTTGGCCAAGTGATTTCAAAAAAGTCCATGATTGATCTCCGAAATTTAACACCTAAAAGAACTCAAGCTCGATCTAAAAAACTGCTCCCCTTCGCACTAAAGGGATAAAATTAATTTTCTACTGCGGAACTTAGGATAGCTACGAAAGTAGATTGATTAAATGAAACCGTTATAATATATGGAAGATGATAGTGTTGTAGGAGATGGTCTAGTCCCTAAAATAATAAAGAGATTGATTTAGAAAGGTTTAATCTTGAATAATTATAGAGCTGGCTTATCACGAGTAGAAAACGCTTTATTCTTTTTTTTATTATTTTCTATGACTCAAATGGCGACAATAAGTCTATCATGGGCGCAACAAACACATGGAATAAGTGTTTATAAAGATCTTAAGTATCCCGCTAACTTTACTCATTTTGATTTTGTAAATCCTGATGCGACAAAAGGTGGAGAGATAAGGCTTTCTGCAGTAGGAACTTTTGACACTGTACATTGGACAACAATAGGGATCCTTCCTTTAAATTATTTTATAACCATTGACACTCTTTTGGCAATGTCACTAGAAGAACCTTTTTCTATGTACGGGCTGATTGCAGAAGCAGTTGAATTAGCGCCTGATAGATCTTGGGTGGAATATACTATTAATCCGAAGGCCCAATGGCATGATGGCACTCCAATTACAGTTGAAGACGTTATTTTTACTTGGAAAACAAAAAAAGAAAAAGGGCGTGCAAATATGAGGATTTGCTACAACAAAGTAGAAAAGGTCGAAAAAATGGGGCATAACAAAGTTAGATTTACTTTTAAGAAAACAGATGGAGACTACGATCCTGAAATGCCTCTTTTGATGTCTTTTATGGGAATTATTCCGGAGAAGTATTGGAAAGATCGAAAGTATGATGAAATGACGCTTACTCCTCCACCTGCTTGCGGTGCTTACAAAATTTCTAAATTTGAACCAGGCAGATATATCATTTATGAACGTGTAAAAGATTACTGGGCAAGAAACCTTCCAACTAGAAAGGGAATTTATAATTTTGACAGAGTTCGTGTTGATTATTTTCGCGATGATGCCGCTGCGATAGAGGCTTTTAAATCGGGATTAGTCGATTTCCGCATGGAATCCAACATATCGCACTGGGAGAATGCTTACGTGGGCCCTAATTTTGCATCAGGGAAAATAAAAAAAGTTGAAAAAGAACATAAACGTCCTGTTGGGATAACAGGTTTTGCTTTTAATACTCGCAAAGATATTTTTAAAGATAAATTAGTTAGAGAAGCTTTGTCATTTGCTTTTGACTTTGAAAATTTGAATAAGAATATATATGGAAACGTATTTGTGAGGCACAAAAGCTATTTTGAAAATAGTGATCTCGTACATCAAGGAAAATCTACTTTACAAGAACTTGTTCTTCTCGAGCCGTTCAGAAATAGTTTGCCTTCTGATGTCTTTGAAGGAGGATATTCTCCTCCCAAAACAGATGGATCAGGGGAAAATAGAAAGAATATCCGAAAAGCTTTAACGCTCTTAAAAGGAGCTGGTTGGACAATTAAGAAAGGGATTCTGATTAACGAGAAAACCGGAAAACCTTTTGAGTTCGAAATTTTATTGAATTCACCTAAACATGAAAAGATTGCATTAGCTTATAAGAGAAATCTTGCTCCTCTAGGTATTAAAGTTAACGTAAGAAATGTAGATTCAGCGCAATATCAAAAACTTGTACTCGATAGAGATTACGACATGATTTATGCTTTTTGGCCACATAGTCGTGTTCCAAAGAATATTCTTAATTATTTTTGGACTACTAAAGCAGCCAACGAATTTGGAAGTAAAAATTTTGCGGGGGTTCGAAATAAAGTCGTTGACTATCTAGTTTCAAAAGCCATTTTGGCTCAATCATATAAAGATGAAATAGTGGCCGCTAGAGCTTTAGATCGTGTTCTTTTGGCTAACCATTACATCATACCACTTTTTTATAGTCCCATAGACCGGGCTGCTTATTGGGATAAGTTTGGGCAACCTAAATATGATCCCATAATTGGTGTTAATACGAACACTTGGTGGGTCCGAGATACAAATAAGTAAAAAATAACCCTAACTACTAAAAAGAAAAATACGGGCCACAATCCGCGAGAGAGAGTCAAAAAAGCTCTGAGTGCAAGGGGATAGTTAGAAAAGAAGAGAAAAAGGGTTACACCCGTTAGGTGAGAACGTAACCCTTTCCCATGAAATATAATTATGAATCTATACCCTTCGTGAATAAAAGTATGGACTTTTAAGAGAAACAACCTTATAAACTACTGTTATGAAGATGTTTTTAAGCCAATCAGAAGAAGAACAGCTAAGAAAGCAGCATCGTGGCGAGAAGAATCGCCGAGTAGCAGATCGGATTAAGAGCGTGTTACTGAGCAATAAAGGCTGGAGGCTATTTGGAAATAGCGGAAGCATTATTATTGGATGATGAAACGATAGCTCGTCATGTTAAGGAATATAAAGAGAAGAAAAAGCTTTTGCTGGAGAGTGGCGGCTCTGAGAGTAAACTCAGCATTTCACAAACAGAAGAACTGATTGAACACATAACGACCCAAACATACGTCAAAGTGAAAGAAATCTGTGCCCATGTTAAGGCAAAGTATGGCGCTTTCTATACGGTATCAGGAATGACGTCTTGGCTCCGTTCTCATGGTTTTTCATACAAAAAACCAAAGGGAACCCCAGCAAAAGCAGATCCAGAAAAACAAGCTGAATGGCTCAAATATTACACCAAGCTCCTAAACACCACTCCGGAGAATGAGCCGATTGAATTTGGAGATGGAGTTCATCCAACAATGGCAACAAAAGTATCCTACGGTTGGATTCGTACGGGAACGGATAAGTTAATATCTACAACAGCTTCTCGGACTCGGATGAACCGTATGGGATCTATAAATTTGGAAAATATGGGTGTGACTATTGCTCCTTACGAGACAATAAACAGCCTTTCCATGGATCAGCATTTTACTTTACTACGATCCAAATATCCAACGGCTCAACGAATTCATCTGATTTTAGATCGAGGATCCTACAATACGAGTGCTGAAACAAAAAAAGCGGCAAGGGAAAAGGGTATTATTTTGCATTATTTACCGCCTTATAGCCCCAATTTGAATCCAATCGAACGATTATGGAAAATTATGAACGAACAATGCAGAAACAACCGATTCTTTACATCTGCAAAAGAATTTCGAAGATCAATCATGGACTTTTTTGAAATCACTTGGCCAAAAATTGCCCACGATATGGTGGATCGAATCAATGATAATTTTCAATTACTGAAATCGGTACTTTGATTCGTTTTGGGTATACCAGAAAAAGTCGAATTTCCTATGATTTTCTCCAACTTTTTCGATATTCATAGGATATTTTTCCTAACTCTTAAGATGTTGGGGAAGGATGATTTTCTTCTTGTAAGGCCCTGTAGAATAAAGCATTAATTTGAGAGAATTAATTTAAAGATCGGTTGTGTATTGCTATACTTGCTCCAGATTTAATTCAAAGGAGATTTCAGATGCATCCAGTGGAAATGGTGAGCTTAAATGAGCTTGTTCCAACAACCCATATTTATCGCAAGATCAACGAATTATACCCAATCGCACTCGTACGTAAGAGCTTGAAGGAGCTTGAGCATGTAAAAGGGGTAGATGGTTATGGGATAGAGTGTTTGTTTAGGTACCTATTTTTACAGTTTCTAGAGGATCTTTCAGATCGAGAACTTGAACGTTTCCTTCAAGAAAATACAGCTGGCAAATGGTTTTGTGGGTTTGGACTTTCGACCACTACTCCTAGTTTCAGTTTATTTAGTAAGGTCCGGTCTCGCATAGGAACAAAACGCTTATCCAAGCTTTTTTCATCCATACGTGATTCATTACAAGCTAAAGGATATATGAGTGAGGTGTTTACATTTGTAGATGCCACCCATCTCATTGCCAAAGCAACGCTTTGGAAGGAAAGAGATAAAGCAGAGACGTCTGAATAAATCAAAATCAGATAGATTAAGCAGTTTTTGCAGCACTAAAAGAGTACATTCAGTGTGATATTATTCCTTTTTGAACCTTAAATGGTCCAAAAAGGCAGATTTTAGATACACTTGTCCTGTCTAAG
>JABJFC010000071.1 GCA_018662925.1 Alphaproteobacteria bacterium
AAAATGATGCTAGCTTCATAATAATATTTCTTAAGAAGGGGTTACGTTTTCACCTAAAGAGTGTAACCCTTTTTCTCTCCTTTTCCAGCTATTTCCTCGTACTCAGAGCTTTTTTGTTTCTCTATCTCGGATCTAGGGATCAACTCAAATAACAAGTGCTAAATTGATATACTCGCTATAACCAATAAACATGTATATTTACATGTACTTTTTTGTATTGAAAGTTATCGAGAATATTTTCTGCGTGAGATAGAGTCTGTCTTCTGCTTGAGCCAGGCAAATGAGAGGAAAAGCCTCTAGCAGTTTTGTGGGGACACTCACACCATCCAAAAAGAAAATTGATGGGTCTAAAAAATTCCAAAGTGCTAGGAATTTAAGAAAGGTTTGCCTGGTGATTTTATATTGATAATCGCAATCTTACTCATAAATCCAAAAATTTTAAAGAGAGGCCAAATATGGTTAAGTGAGTGTATCAATTTCTTCAAAAAGAGCACGGGGATCGAACCGACAAACCCGACAAACGTAAAAAGAAAGTTGATTTGTAGGTTTTGTCGGTTCCTACCCAAGATATTTTTGATGAAAATTTAGGAAACGGATCCGGAAGATTAACTGATAATGTTTCTCTCATCGACAATTTTGAAGAAAGATGTGCTATTTCTGAGTATAGAAATCCATTGACAGTGTATTGCATATCAAGATGCTTTTATCGACATATTAAATGCTCTCCCTTACGGGCATACAAAAAAAACGACTGGTTCGAGATACAGTTAAAGGCTGAAGAAGACTGGCTCTCTGCTCAAAGTATCAATAAACCAGTATAATTAGCCAAAAATTTATTGGGCTTCAATTTCCAACCTACCCTAGAAAAAAATGAAAGGTTCCATCCTGAGAGCATGTTAAGAGAAGCTAATTTCTCTTTATTGAAAAAATTTAAGGATAAACACACAACACAGACCATAGGTTACGAATAAATACCTTGTAAATTAAGATGTAGCATGTGTTAGCCACACAGTAAAAAAACCCCTTGATTTAAGAGATCAAAATGTTAGTTTAAAGGCGGTTATTGTGCATATTTGTTAGGAATGATTGTTATGAACAAAACATTTCTTTCGGTATTTTGTTTTTTTTTCTATTATTCAACCCTCGGCTTGAATATTCAGCCTTGCGGTGCTTTTCCTGATGGACGAATGCATAATTCTTCGCAAGAAGAATTTACAGAAAAAGCCCTCGCAAAGGTACAAATTTTAAGAAACCATTTACTTTCAAAAAATTTTTCATCATTGGAAGACGGAGTTCAAAGGCTCTTGAATATTAGAAGTGCTCGGGATGACCTTATTGCACTCGATTCAGATGAAGGCTCATGGAAACAACTATATGATTCTCTTCAATCACTCACTTTTGGTGAAGAAAATATGTGGCCCACTCAAAGTTCTTATGAAAAAGCCTGTAAAGCAAATCTTTTGCTTCGAGCTGTTCTAGGGGATGAAAAACTTCTGAAATATTTAGAATATACGGTAGCAAACAGATTTGAAGACGCAGATTTTATTAAGAGGATGTTTTCGAATCTTTTCTGGACAAATCCTCTCCTTTTGGAACGTGGATATGTGGAAACGTTGCGGATTGCTGGAGATAACAAACGAGGCCCAGACGGGTCCATCACCCAAGAAGTCTACGGAAACTCACTTGCCCTTTGGTTATATTATATGGGAACCTTGGACAGGGACCAAACACGAAAAGAATTGACCAAAAAAGTTAAGGTTCTAACTATAAATCTTAGATCTTCTAGTTTGAGTAATGCTTGCTCTGGATTACAGGAAGAAATCCTAGAACAATTTCAATTTTTGGATTCCCCTACTTTTACCTCAGAACAAGAAGAATATTGGAAAGCTCGCGAAAGTCACACTTTAGAAAGTGAACTAACACAAGATACACTTCATGCAGGAATATTCTTGGGACAGAGTATAGCATCCCCAAATCGAAACCTTAATAGTATTGATGACAAAATATTTTTGAAAGCTGTTGAAGCTTTTGTTAGAGAGGGACAAAATGGCAACCCGCAGGGGTGGTTTTATGCCTATTATTATAACCAGCGTCTCGCCACATACTTTAGAGAAACGCCTCAACAAGAAAAATATTTAACCAGATTAAAACCCTATATGTTAATGCTTTTCCTAACAGAAGGAGTGAAACATCTTAGGGGAATTAACGTAAATGTTGCTTTATTTAGAAACAATGGAATAGAGTCACGCATATAAATACGTTTATTATTTAGGGAAAACTATGAGAATTTATAGAGTTGTTGTTTCTCTTACTTTTTTGTTTATAGCTATTGCAAATATTGCATCTTCCAATGATTTTGAAGCCACCGTATACGACGTCGGTCAAGGAAACGGTGTTGTAATAAGATATCGGGATAAAGCGCTCATTGTCGATGCAGGATCAGTTGAAAGGGTCACGTCTACAGCCTTTCGAAAAAAACTTGAAGAGAGTGAAGCTGAAGAACTCTCGTACTTTATCACGAAACTATCTTTTGACTTAAGAGAAGCTGGCGTTGATGTTTCAGAAAATTCAAGAGTAAGAAGTGGGAGTGGAGACTCAAAGGAAAGTAGTCATGGATCTGCAGGAAGTGGTGCCACCCTTGACTCCCATGCAAGTGAAGGAGACCTTGGGGCAGATGAGGATGCCCATACAGTTGCAAAAGAATTTGTTGAAAGAGTCCAGAAAAAACTAGATGGCGTTAGTAAGATAACTGTTGTTGTCTCCCATGCTGATACAGATCACTATAACCTCCTCCCCTTAATTTTTGAGGAAAATGAATGGAATGAGAAAATTTCACATATTATTTTGGGAGGTTTTAAAAGCTCATACGTGAAAGAAACGAGAACAAACTCGAGTTTTGCAAGGTGGCTCAAAGATCTTCCAACTAAGAATGTATTTTACACTGGACTCAAGGAGGGAGCGGAAGCAGGGAACGCAGAAGATAGACATGATATAGCAGGTAAAGTAGCTCCTCCGTACCCACATCCCTTCGATAAAAACTTTAAGCCGAAATCAGTACAATTGATTGAAGACTCCCTTGGGACAGAAGCAGATGATCCTTTGGTTTTAGTTCTTTCCATGAATGCGGGCCACTCTATGGTAGACAGAGAAACTGCGGGTGTAGCAAACCACAGTGATAACTCCAATAGTCTTGTGCTTAAGGTCGAATTCAATGACCATTCATTTTTATTGCCAGGTGATGTGAACGCAACTGGTTGGGATAGAATCGTACATTTTTGGAAAGATACACTTAGAAGTGACATTTTGCTTCTCAGTCATCATGGGGGGTCCTCAGAAAATTACCAAGATGGCAGCTATAGGACTACCACATTAGGTTATTTAGAGGCTATTATGCCACGAGCTGTTTTCGTTAGCGCTGGACACCGGAAAAGATATGATCATCCCGAAGAAAGCGTAATAAACATTGTTGAACAACATTTAGATTCTCAGAGAATTACAACTAATCCCCATTATGTCCACGTATTTAGAACCCGAAGTGGAACTCCAAAAGTTTTTGAACGAAAAAAAACCAAGCAACCCATTTATACTACATTTAGCTCTGGTGATCTCTCTTTCTCATTTGAGACAGGTGAGGAAGAAATTAAGGTTACAGCAACCCGTGGAAAATCCATGGAGGTTTCTGAGAGGGATACTGAAAATAAATATGAAAAATCCTCGAGGGGGTATAGGAATTTAGAGGATTTAAAAGATGCTTATAGTGACCACAAAATTAATATTTTTCAATATGATGGAGAGGATCGCAAAACGATTATTCCTAAAGAAAATATTTCAGCTGGTGATGCGACTCAGACAATTCACGTATTATATATTAGTCCAAAAGGAGAAAACGAAGGACTTTATAGACTTCTCATTAAAGTGCCCTCGGATGAACGATGATAACTTAAATTAAAGATGGTGTTACGCTCCATCCTTGAATTTACCAGTTTATTCTAAGGTTAAGTTATAAAATTTGTAAAATCCAAGCCTTTGAAAGGAAAACGTTCCTCAACCTCGCGGGTTTTGCCTTCAACCATTTGTTAATATAATGTGTAGACTTCTTTGCGATGTCCTATATCAACGACAAGAAAATTCAATCTACGATCTTGGAGTTCGCATGAAAAGCGGTAATTCCCAATACGGTATCTCCAAATTCCTTTTTTATTGCCACTTAAAGGTTTTCCAACACCGAGAGGATTCTTTAAAAGCTGTGCAATGACAATTATCGACCCGGACATCATAATTGTCATTGCACAAATCGGAGACCCTCAACAGCTTTACGAAGACGTATATTGTGCGCGAGGCAATATGGAAAACAGAATCAAAGAAACACAATTGGATCTATTTTCTGATCGTACTTCTTGTCACAACTGGTGGCCAAACCAGCTGAGGCTTCTTCTCTTCCCTGGCATATATTCTTATGGAGAGAGTTCGACATCTCACACTTCAGGGAACTGAACTCGCGAAGGCTCAAGCCAATACTATTCGCTTGAAACTTCTTAAAATAGGTGCGGTTATTCTGAATAATACACGTCGGATCCAGTTCCTTCTTTCCAGTGCTTATCCTTTTAAATCGCTCTTCCAAACAGTTGCTGCCCGATTAAACTCTTCGTAGCTCTACTGGGATTGCAATTGATACACCCTTCCACAGAGGATCAAT
>JABJFC010000072.1 GCA_018662925.1 Alphaproteobacteria bacterium
ATGGGTGATCGAAATTTTCCAATTTGCTCCCCATATGCTCCCCCGTGAACTTTTTGTTTTTATTGATATTCCCTGAACCCCTTACTGAATATGGTGCGCCCGAGAAGATTCGAACTCCTAACCCCCTGATCCGTAGTCAGGTACTCTATCCAGTTGAGCTACGGGCGCGCATGCCAATAAATGGCTATGAGGTTTTTAGTACTTAAATCTCAGATGTATTGCAAGAAAAAAGCATTTTGACGTGATAGAGAGTTTCCTGCCTGGCCTATAAACGGATGAGCCGTGATATTATTGCATACCGTGGTATTTGCTCTTGAAAATTATTCCTATCCTCCACTAGCCTGTGTGGACTGACCTGTATGAGCTGATTTTTTTATGAGGAAGGAACCTTTTCATGGAAGAAAGTGTCTACCAACCACCCATTAATGATTCCCTCATGGGGCGTTATTTTGATCCAACAAATGATATTGCCTTTAAAAAGATATTTTGCACAGAGCATGGCAAAGTTTCCCTTATCTCATTTTTGAATGCCATTCTCAGGCTTAAAAAGAAAGACTGGATTGAACATGTCGAATTTGTGCCCTTTATTCAGAATCCCCTCATAGAAGGAGGGAAACAGGTAATTTTTGATTGTAAATGTCGCGATCGCAAAGGACATGAATTCATTGTTGAAATGTAAAACAGAAAGATTCCAGAATTTTTCAAACGCACTCAATATTACGCCTGCATGTCCTATGCCTCACAACTTGGAAAGGGCGTTTCCTATTTTCAACTAAGGCCCGTGGTTGTTATCGCCATCACGAATCATGACCTATTTACTGATTCAAAAGACTACATTAGCTATCATCGTACCCTTAATGAGAAGACCCATACCCACCATATGAAAGATATTTCATACGTGTTTGTGGAACTTACAAAATTTAATAAGACGCGAGCTGAATTGAAAACTGTTGAAGATAAATGGTTATACTTATTCAAAAATGCATCTGATGAAAAAAGCATGCCCTCTCAAATCATTGAAAAAGAGATCATAGATGCATACGAAACGCTGGAAGTTTTCAACTGGAATAGGTACCAGTATATGGACTATATTTCTGCCGAAATTGCCCTAACCGATGAATATAGACGACAACAAGTGCGCTTTGAAGAAGGCCAAAAGGAGGGCGAAGAAATCGGGGTTAAGAAAGTAAGACTTGCGATTTTCAATAAATTGAAAGAGCAAGGCTACTCAGCCACAGAAATATTGAATCTTACGGGTTTAACAGAAAAAGAGCATACGGAAAAAGATTGCAAAGAATCTTCGTCCTAAAATTTAGAGACTATTCCACAGTCACAGACTTAGCCAAATTCCTGGGTTGGTCCACATCTGTCCCTTTTAAAACGGCAGTATGATAAGCCAACATCTGTACGGGCAATGAATATATGAGTGGCGCGACAAAAGGATGAACCGACGGCAACGAAACTGAATCCATAATTTTAGGACCAAATTTCGGAATGCTCTTATGGTCCCCTAGGACAAGCACTTGAGCCCCACGAGCAATAACTTCCTGGATGTTAGAGACAGTTTTCTCCAACAAAGGCCCTTCCGGCGCCACCACCACTATGGGCGTTTTGTCATCTATAAGGGCTATGGGGCCATGCTTCATCTCTCCAGCCGCATAACCCTCTGCGTGGATATAGGAAAGCTCCTTCAGCTTTAGGGCTCCCTCCAAGGCGATCGGATAACTAAGACCGCGTCCCAGATAAAGGACATCCTGAGCTTCTGCCAGATAAGACGATACGCGTTGAATTTTTTCATCCAACTTTAGAACGTGGGTCATAAGGGCAGGAACTTCTGTCAAAGCATGGACAAGCTCTTGCTCTTTCTCCACTAAAAGGCAGCCCCTTTCCTTGGCAAGGGAAATTGCCAAACAAGCCAGTGTCGCCAATTGGGCCGTAAAAGCTTTTGTGGACGCCACCCCAATTTCAGGACCCGCATGGGTTTCCAAGACAAGATCAGACTGTCGAGCAATAGAACTTTCGGGAACATTAACGATGCTAACAATGCCCTGGGCCTCTGCCTTGGCATAATTAAGCGCCGCCAAAGTATCTGCCGTTTCTCCCGATTGAGAAATAAAAACTGCCAATCCATTCTTGGGCAACGGTGATTCCCGATACCGAAACTCGGAAGCAATATCCACTTCCACAGGAATTTGGGCCAGTTGCTCAATCCAATATTTGGCCACCATGGCCGCATAATAAGAGGTTCCACAAGCGACCAGAGTCACGCGAGATAAATCCTGAACCGAACATGGCAACGGTGGAAGGCTAATGGACTTCATCACCGAATTCACATAGGCATGGAGCGTATCCCCGATCACCGATGGCTGTTCATAAATCTCTTTCAACATAAAATGGCGATGTTCGCCTTTTCCAATAAGGGCGCCTGAAAAGGCCGTTTTCTGTACTTCACGCTCTACTGGCTGATCCTGCTCGTCAAAAATGTTCACACTCTCTGGGGTTAAAATAGCCCAGTCTCCCTCCTGCAAATAACAAATTTTCTGAGTCAGGGGCGCCAAGGCTAAGGCATCAGATCCAACAAACATCTCTCCATCGCCATATCCAATGGCAAGCGGACTTCCTCGGCGAGCGCTAATTAAGTAATCTGGATGATCCTTGAACAGAATAGCCAAGGCAAAAGCACCTGTAAGCCTCTTGAGAGTCTTTGATGCAGCCTTTTCCGGCGTATCTCCTTCCCCCAAATATTGATCCAAAAGATGAACGATAACTTCCGTATCAGTTTCACTTTCGAATACGTGCCCCATATTTTCCAGCTCTTCCCGAAGTTCAGAAAAGTTTTCAATAATCCCATTATGAACAACGGCAACACGATCTTTGGCATGAGGATGCGCATTGGTTTCATTGGGAATCCCATGGGTCGCCCATCGGGTATGACCAATACCAGATCGTCCCTGCAAGGGAGATTTATTCAGTCGCGCTTCCAAATTGACGATTTTCCCTTCTGCTCGGAGTCGGTGGATTTTTCCATCTGACAATGTCGCAATGCCGGCAGAATCATATCCTCGATATTCTAACCGCTTTAAACCATCCAAAATGAAAGGAGACGCTTCTTGCTTTCCAACGATACCAATTATCCCGCACATAGATTAATCCTTCCCACTTTTAGATTTCTGGCTTTGACGATATTTCTCTGCGCCGCCCGCAACGTTTTTTTGATCGGCTCGAGCCACTGCCATATCATTTTCGGGAATATTCTTTGTGACAACACTTCCAGCGCCCACAATAGCCCCTTTTGAAACAGTAAGAGGCGCAATCAAAGACGCGTTGGACCCAATAAAAACGCCAGCCTCAATGTGCGTCTGAGATTTATAAAATCCATTGTAATTACAGGTAATTGTTCCAGCACCAATGTTGGCCCCTTCGCCAACAAAGGCATCTCCTACGTAACTAAGATGATTGGCCTTTGCCCCCTTTTCCAGTTGAGTGTTCTTAATTTCTACGAAATTACCCACGCGGGCATTGGGTCCTATAACAGTCTTCGGCCGAATTCGCGCAAAGGGGCCAACGATGGCTCCCTTTTTTATGGTCGCGCCCCCAATATGGGAAAAAGCTCGAATTGTCACATTATCTTCCACCAAAACCCCTGGCTCAAAAACCACATTGGGCTCGATGGTCACATCTTTTCCCAGCTTTGTATCGAAACTAAAGTACACAGTCTCAGGAGCCCGCAGCGTTGCGCCAGCTGACATGGCGTCTCGGCGCCACTGAGTCTGTAAAATGCGTTCTGCTTGAGCCAAATCCGCACGGGAATTGATGCCATGAACCTCTTTTTCCGCCACAGTAACATAATCACACTTAAGCCCTCTTTCTTGGGCTATGGCTATAATGTCCGTTAGGTAGTACTCGCCTTTCGTATTTTCATTTTTGATTTCCTGCAAAAGAGAGAGAGCAACGGATCCATCTATCAAAATAATTCCAGCATTACAGAGACATATTTTCTTTTGCTCCGAAGTTGCTTCTTTTGTTTCAACAATATGAGTAACCTCCCCAGCATCATTTAGGACCAAACGACCGTATTCGTGGGGAGGAGGCACCTCCATAGCAAGAACAACTATACTGGGCTTTGGAGTGGCTTGTCGTTTTTCAACCAACGCCTTGAGCGTCTCTGGCCTTAGAAGAGGCACATCACCACACAAAACAAGAACATCATCTGTTCCGTCTTTAAAATGCTCTGCAGCACTCAAGACAGCATGGGCCGTTCCCAGCTGTTCTTTCTGAACGACAGTCGAAAAACTACCTAACTTTTCAATGGGTTCTGATGATTCCTTTGAGGTAACTACCGTTGTTTTTGAAATGCCAGAGTCTTTAATTGCCTCCAAAACATACGACAACATTGGGCAACCACCCAAAGGATGCATAACCTTTGGAAGTTCTGATTTCATGCGGGTTCCTTTTCCCGCCGCTAAAACAATGGCACAAACACCCATGAATCCTGTCCTTTTCTGATGAAACAGTGGCATAAAATATATATCAGACCAAGTCAAGTGTTGCGACAAATTATGACAAGGGCTATAAAGACTCCTATTGAGAAGAGGTGATAATATATGCGTTTAATTAGATCAATTACAACCGTCGGCAATTACACTATCCTAAGTCGTATTGCCGGATTCGGTCGCGACCTTATTTTGGCTGCCTTTCTTGGGGCTAGCCCCGTCATGGATGCTTTGGCCGTTTCCATAAAAATCCCTAGTTTTTTCAGAAGGTTATTTGCAGAAGGTGCTTTTAATGCAGCCTTTGTCCCCCTCTTTGCAGGCACCCTTGCAGAAAAAGGAACTAAGGAAGCCACCACCTATGCAGAAGAGATTATGTCTCTTCTGGTTTTCATATTGATCGCCCTGGTGGTCCTCATGGAAATTTTCATGCCCCAGGTCATGCCTATTATCACGTGGGGTTTCCGAGCAACTCCTGAACGGATGGAAATGGTGATTATGTTTACCAGAATCACCTTCCCCTTCATTATCCTTATCTCTCTCGTTGCCCTGTATAGTGGTATATTGAACTCTCTAGATCGGTTTGTCGCTGCTGCTTCCTCCCCCCTTTCAGGCAACATCTTCATCGTAATTGGCCTTCTCCTCATTGGTAGAGAACTGGCCTCAGGTTATGAAGTAGCTTGGGTTATCCTCATTTCAGGCGCTATCCAACTTGTATGGGTTGTTGTTCCCACCTATTCTGCTGGCATAAAGCTGCGCCTCCTATATCCATCCATTACTCCCCGCGTAAAGCGCTTTTTAAAACGAATGATTCCAGGCGCTATTGGTTCTGGCGTTATCCAAATTAACCTTTTTATTGGAACTTTCATCGCTTCTTTTCTCCCAGAAGGGGGGATTTCGTTTCTCTATTATGCAGATCGACTCAACCAACTGCCTCTTAGTGTCATTGGCACAGCTGTCAGCACAGCCCTTTTGCCCCTCATGTCGAAACAGCTTCGCTCAAATAAGAAAGATGTGGCCCTTCATAGCCAAAACCGCGCCCTGGAATTTAGCCTTTTGCTCGTTTTACCCGCCACCGCGGCCCTTATGATTGCGGCTGTCCCTTTTACGCGTGTCCTCTTTGAACGGGGAGAGTTTTCGACACTTGAAGCCATCGAAACAGCCAAGGCTCTCATGGGATATGCTTGTGGGCTTCCTGCCTATATTCTGGTAAAAGTCTTTTCCACCACCTTCTTTGCCAAGCAAGACACAAAAACGCCTGTCATTATTGCAGGCATTTCTGTCCTCGTGGACATTGTTCTGAGCGTTTATTTCGTTTTCTACACGCCCTTGAATCATATTGGCATTGCCCTCGCAACGGCCCTTGCCTCATGGGTCAATGCCCTTTTGCTAGGCTATATGCTCCATCGACAAGGATTTCTAGCCGTAGATCAAAAGCTCAAAACCTTCTTTCCCAGGATAATCCTAGCAACGCTGGTTACCGCCGTTATCGTTTATGTAACATCAGATTGGACCAGCCCTCTCATCGCTGGGAATTTCATGGAAAAAATAGCCGCCCTGGCCACCATCATCATTTCAGGCCTGTTCGGTTTTATCCTCATGGTCGTCCTCACCCGGGCTGTCGTCCTTAAGGAGCTTTGGTCCAAAGCGCTTTGATTGATTTCGTAAACAAAATTCTTCTTTGCAAGGATTTAAACTCAGCACACGTAGTATGCTAATACCCATAAAAATATTAAACAACAAAAGCCCGGGATTTCCCCAGGCTTTTTTTAATGAAATACTAGCACTACTTTAAAACTACTTTTTCACCCGCCTTCTAATCTCAGCCACATCACTATCGGAAATATCACAAGCGTACGCCGGCTGCTCGGCTACTCTGTTGAACTGTGCCCTAAGACCATCCTCGGTGACAACTGGCAAAAGTGTATTTAAGAAGAGCAAGCGCTCCTCTTGCTTTAGGTAACGTTCCGCTAATTGCTTTAGATGCTTAATTATTAACGATACCTCCAATGCTTCTAACAATGCATATGGGGTCCCGTGGATCCACATGCCATTAGCAAAATGGAAACTCATCCCAGGCCGCGTAGATAAAAAATCCTCTGCAGGTCTAGTTTGTTCGGACCATTTATCCATAACCTTATCTAGAATCAATACACTAACCTTATCTTTGTGTTTTTTACTTATTGCATCTTTCACATAAGACCCTACTTTGTTATTCATCACGCCTATTGCTTCAGATCTTTTTACAAATTTCTGTTCTGCACTCGCCCCATCACTCATAAAGATACACATGAGTAATAGGGATCCTAAAATTGTTAAGTACTTTTTCATCGTAGCCTCCTCTTAGAATTCAAAAATAAATTAAATTAGGGCACTTACGAGTGCCCACTCTAGTTAACGATACTCTCAAAAGGTTAATAAAAGGTTAACAACAGAAAAGTTTAAAGTAATTCCATAAAAAACACTTGATTCTCAAAGTAATAATTCTCTATTTTCTTCCAATTTCAAAACGAAAATCGTTTTTTACGAAAATGATAGAACTCAGAGTTGTGCTAGAACTTCCCAAAATCTATTTTCGTCAATGTGTTGGATCTTTATGGAGAGTGTCTTGCACGACTTTGAAAATGGCATCAACAACACTATCAACTTTCAAAGCCTTCATGACCCCCAGCCTGAAAGCATTCTTTTCAGTTTGAATCTCAACATTTTTATCAATCAAATGCTGTAGGTGAAATTTTAAAGCTTTTTTGATTCCGAACTCCTTAATATGCTTGGCACTCGCATATCGTGTTCCATCGCTTTCCATAACGCTCCTCTTATTTAAATATGGTCCATGTGGCCCTGTGAAAAATTTCCAACCATAATCCTTGTAGGAAAAGTACTCCTTAATAACCTCCTTAAACTTGACCCGATTCGCTGCTGGCATAATAGAGGGTGCAATAGAGTCACCGACGACTTTAGTCATCGAAGATGATTCCAATGCCGTTTTAAAAACGTCCTCGCTAATTAGTTCACTTCCATAGGTCTCCTGGCTCTGGAAAATCCCCGCAAAAAATAGCACACATAGTATGAAGAAAACCCTTTTCATAGCAAATACTCCCCAACGTCATATAGCCAACATTACAAGTATGGTGCTAAATGGGAGAGTCCCCCAAAATGAAATTTTTGTGGCTCACCCCCATTTTAATCCATTCCTAGAAACATTACCTTTTCATCTTTTTAGTAAGTAACTCGGCAGCTTGTGGAGTTATGTTCTCTCTATTTTTTAAAACTTCTTCTACAACAAATGATATCATCATCATTATAAATCTCTTAGACTCTTCATTCCTTGCCAATTCATCTACTTTGCCCTTGACTCTCAAGTGAACATCTTTTGAAGTTTTTCCTTGTTGTGCTAGCTCTAGCATTTCTTGAACAAACATCATTGCTTTTTCACCAGCCATCATACTGCCTATTCTAATTCTAACCTTTTCGTGAACATCTCCAAGGGCCTCTTTTTTACCTACTTTCACATCGTTTGATGAAATTATTGCTTTCTTGTCAGCATGAACTTCCGTGCTAAGAATAAAGAATGCGCCTATAACCAAATAATAAATACTTCTCATCGTAACCTCCTCTTAGAATTCAAAAATAAATTAAGTTAGGGCATGTACGAGTGCCCACTTTGTTAACGATACTCTCAAAAGGTTAACAAATGGTTAACGCAAAACAATTCTTACGATAAAAATGAAAAATTCTTACAAACCCAGTCACATATTGGGGTAATTGGGGCCATCTCCCCCTTGAGGAACTTCCCAGACTATGTTTTGCTCAGGATCCTTAATATCGCAGGCTTTGCAATGAACACAGTTTTGGGCATTGATCTGTAACCGGGGGCCCTTCCCCCCATCAGTGACTATTTCGTACACGCCTGCAGGACAGTACCGCTGTTCAGGAGCATCATAGTTCTTTAAATTCATCTCAATGGGAATCTTTGGATCCTTAAGACATAGATGACAGGGCTGATTTTCCCCATGATTGGTATTGGAAATATGAACAGACGATAAAAGATCAAAAGTCACTGCCCCATCAGGCTTGGGATATGTGATTTCGTTTGCAATATCCTTTTTTTGCAATGCTTTATGGTCCGGTTTGCCATGACGCAAAGTCCAAGGAGCCCTCCCCAGGAACAGATACGTATCTATGGCCGCATTCAAAAGGCCTCCGTACAGGCCCCATCGAAATCCTGGCCGTATATTGCGGGTCTTCCTTAACTCTTGATACACCCAACTTGCTTTAAGTCGCCCTTCATAGTCGTTGGGAATATTCTTTGTTATTGCTTCGAAAATCCCCTCGGCCGCCAGCATGCCAGATTTCATGGCCGTATGGATCCCCTTAATTTTAGGCACGTTTAGGAATCCAGCGGCACACCCCACAAGAGACCCTCCCGGAAAAATAAGCTTTGGGATGGATTGAAATCCACCTTCATTTAAGGCACGTGCTCCATATGAAATACGCCTTCCCCCCTCCAAAAGAGGCCGAATCTTAGGATGTAGTTTAAAGCGCTGAAACTCCTCGTAGGGATCTAAGTAAGGGTTAGCGTAATCCAATCCTACAACAAACCCCAGGGCCACTTGATTGTTTTCTAAATGGTAAAGAAAGGATCCACCATATGTACCGTTATCTAGAGGCCATCCGACCGTATGGAGCACATGGCCCAGCTTATGTTTTTTAGGATCAACCTCCCATAATTCTTTAAGGCCTATACCATAAGTCTGATGCTCACATGCCTCCCTCAGGTCAAACCGATCTATAATTTGTTCCGTAAGGGATCCGCGGCTCCCCTCTGCAAAGAGAGTTTGCTTGGCATAAATCTCAACTCCTGGCTGATAACTTTCTGTTTTATTACCCTTTTTATCTAATCCCCGGGGTGATGTTATGATTCCTTTTACAGCCCCGTCCTTGTCAAATAAACATTGGGCCGCGGGAAACCCAGCAAATATATCAATGCCCAATGATTCAGCCTGATCCGCCAGCCACCGACAAAAATTTCCCAGACTGATAATATAGTTTCCCTTATTTTTCATGGGATTAGGAGTTGGAAGCGTAAAAGCCTTTTTAGCCGTCAACAGGCAAAATTGGTCCTTTGTTACAGGGATAGTAAGGGGGGCGCCCTTCTCTTTCCAGTCGGGGATAAGCTCTTCCAAAGCTCGAGGCTCGATGACGGCACCGGATAGGATATGGGCGCCCACCTCGGACCCTTTTTCTAGAACACAAACACTTATATCTTTACCATTTTTTATTGAAAGTTGTTTCAATCGGATGGCTGCCGAAAGGCCCGATGGACCTGCGCCTACTATCACTACGTCATAAGAAAGAGAGTCGCTAGATTGATTTTCTTCTGACATAATGATTCTTTCTCTCATTTAAGTTGTTGACATTTGCCCCTGTTTATCCTGACATTCCATCGTAAAAGAAATTGGTGAGTAGGGGAATGACAAATCCGAACAGTTTAACAGAAACCCTTCAGTGGCTTGAAGAAATGGGTGTAGATCCTACAATCATTGGGGATACGCCTGTTGATCGTTTCAAAGAGTCTAAAGCACAGGCGCTTCAACAGAACGCTATGTCAACGAAAAGCACCCCTCAACCTGGGGTCAGCGCACCTGCGCCTCAGCAAACACCCGCCTCCCTTTCCTATCTGTCGCCCAGTCAATGCCAAGCCAGTGCCCGTGATCTTGCTGCGCAAGCAAAAACCCTTCCTGAACTCCGAAAAGCCGTTGAAAGTTTCCAAGGTTGCGCCTTAAAGAAAACAGCCATGAATACGGTCTTTGGAGATGGAAATCCCAAATCCGATGTCATGTTCGTTGGAGAAGCGCCAGGCGCCGATGAGGATCGCCAAGGCCTTCCCTTTGTGGGCCTAAGTGGACAACTTTTAGATCGCATGCTCCAATTTATTGGCCTTGATCGCACAAATTATTATATCAGCAACATGCTCCCATGGCGCCCCCCGGGGAACCGCCAACCAACCACCTCTGAGCTTAGTGCCTGTCTGCCCTTTATCCACAGGCATATTGAACTGGTAAATCCAAAATATCTGGTATTTGTGGGAGGAACATCCCTCAAGGCCCTTATGGAAACAACCCAAGGCATAACTCGACTGAGAGGACAGTGGCTGACCTATAAGAACCCAAACTCTGGATTCAGCGCTAAGGCCATGCCCCTCTATCATCCGGCCTATCTTCTGCGCTCTCCCTCACGCAAAAGAGAAATCTGGCGTGATTTGATTTTCTTAAAACAATCCCTCTCAGACACAGGAAACGCCTAATGCACGCGTCATCCTTAACTCAAATCGCAGTCGTTGTTTTAATGGCTCTCCTGGGAGGAATGGCCTTTAGCCGATTTAAACAGCCAGCAATTTTGGGCTATTTACTAGCAGGCGTTCTATTGGGACCGTCGGGTTTCGCCCTCGTGGAAAACAGAGACTCTATCCAAATTTTGGCCGAATTGGGCGTCTTGCTTTTGTTGTTTCTGGTCGGTATGGAGTTGAATCTAAAGTCCTTTAAAACATTTTGGCATATCACAGTTGGCAGCGTCATTTGCCAAATTGTTGGCAGCTTAGGAGCCATGATTTTAGCCTCTTACCTATTTGGATGGCCCATAGAAAAGGCCATATTATTCGGATTTATTATTGCTCTCAGCAGTACTGCTGTAACCGTAAAAATGCTCGAAGGGATGGGAGAGCTCCAAACAAATACGGGACGCATCACCATTGGGATTCTTATTGCTCAGGATTTGGCCTTCGTTCCCATGATTCTCGTGATTCGAGGCTTTGGGGGGGGTGGCTTTGACATCCTTACCATTACGAAAATAGCCTTCTCTATCGCCTTTCTCGTAGCCCTCATTATGTACCTAAATCGCAACGAGAACATAAAGCTGCCCTTTACAGAACAAATTGCAAAGAACAGTGAGCTTTTGCCCCTGGTCGGATTGGCTTTTTGTTTTGGAGCCGCCGCCATCGCTGGTTTCATGGATCTTTCCGCAGCCTACGGTGCTTTTATCGCAGGGCTTATATTGGGAAACAGCTCGGAAAGAAAACGTGTCGTGAATGCAACCCACCCCATCCAAAGTGTTTTGTTGATGGTTTTCTTCCTCTCCATAGGTCTGTTGATGGATCTTTCATATATATGGGATAACCTTGCTAAAGTATTGATTTTATTGGTCATCATCACCATTTGCAAAACACTCCTGAACATAAGCATCCTACATCTCTTCAAGCTCCCCTGGCGCACCTCTTTTTTAAGTGGTGTGATGATTGCTCAAATAGGAGAATTCTCGTTCCTTTTGGCCAGTATTGGAACAGATGTGGGCATTCTGGGGGAAGAAGATGGAAGATTGGTCATTGCCCTTACGGTTCTGTCGCTGGCAACGAGTCCCCTTTGGCTCTTATCTGCTCGACGCATCCAAAAATTAAGAAAAGCTACCAATCTATCCTTTAGGGAATTTTGTGACATTATCTATGCGCCAGAAATGTCCATGCTTGGAAAAACAGCCAAAGTTGTCAAAAAGGGTGTAAAGGAACTTAAACAAGATATAAAGAAATCTCCATAATGCCTGATTTTAAACTAGAACAAGAAATGGGATTACAGGTGGCAGGCGTTGATGAAGTGGGTATGGGCTCATGGGCAGGTCCCGTTTTTGCCGCCGCTGCCATTCTATACCCTACCCATCTTCCAAAAGATCTCTTAGATATCATCAACGACTCCAAGAAACTCTCGAAAGATAAAAGAGAGCATATTTTCAAGGAGTTAAATGCTCTTTCCGGCGTTGGTATCCATTTTTCCATTGCTAAAGCTTCTGTTGAAGAAATTGACCGCATGAATATCAAACAAGCCGCCTACCTAGCCATGCAACGGGCAGTGGAAAATATAAAAACAAACCCGGATGGGATCCTAGTAGACGGTCTGAAAGCCCCAACATTTTCCTATCCAACAAAATGTGTCGTCAAAGGAGATCAAAAGAGCTTTTCCATAGCAGCAGCTTCAATCCTCGCAAAAGTAACCCGCGACGATTTAATGGCGCAATTAGGACTGGAATATCCCGCCTTTAAATGGGACAGCAATGCTGGCTATGGGACACAAAAGCACCAAGAGGCTCTTCTTACCCATGGGCCAACTGAACATCATCGCCGAAGCTATGCCCCCATTGCGAAGCTTCTGGCGAGCTAACAGCATGGTGAACAATTTTTTTCATAAGCGTTGGCAAAGCATAATCAGATAAATTCTCAAGAGGGCACCAAGTCGCCTCTTTCTCTTCTAAAGTACGCCCAATACAAACCCGCACAATAAAATGAAAGTGTGTAAAGGTATGCTTTACCTGTCCCTTTAATTCTATCCAGTTAGCTTCAAATGGCGCGTAACTGTTTGAAATTTCTAACGAACTAGCTTGTTTTTCCGACCACGGAGTCGTAGGTATTTCCATCATCCCTCCCAGTAACCCTTTTGGAGGACGCTTTTGCAGCAAGACTTCGCCACGGGCGTTGAGACCAAAAAAAGCATAAGCATAACGCGTTGGTTTTAGAGACTTTTCAGCCTTAACAGGCAGGCTCGCCTGAGTTCCCTGCTCAAACGCTTTACATGCCCCAGAAATGGGACACATCTCACATTTGGGATTCTGCGGCGTGCAAACCATGGCCCCCAAATCCATTAAGCCTTGCGCGTAATCCCCAGGTCTTTCCTTGGGTGTCAGTGGCGCGGCTAAAGCCCAGATTTCCTTTTTTATTTCGGGAAGTGGTCGCTTCAGATTATAAAGTCGACACAGGATCCTTTCAATATTGCCATCGACAACCGCTTCGGACTGATTAAAAGCAATTGCCGCTATGGCTGCAGCCGTATAAGGACCTATCCCTGGCAGCTTTAAAAGCTCTTCACGCGATCGTGGGAACTCACCCTTAAATTCATTGACAATTGTTTGCGCACATTTATGAAGATTCCTGCCACGTGCATAGTATCCTAATCCTTGCCATCCGTGGAGCACATCATCCAACGAAGCAGCTGCAAGTTCTTGTATAGTTGGCCAACGGGAAATAAAGGCCTGAAAATAGGGACCTACCGTCGGCACGGTAGTCTGTTGCAGCATAACCTCGCTCAACCACACATGATACGGATCCGAATAACTCCCCGGACAAGAACGCCAAGGAAGAACTCTATAAAAAGAATCGTACCAATTGAGAAGAGGAGCCGCTATATTAACCATATCTGCCATTGTTCTTTTGTGAGGAATTTAAGGATAAAAGTCTACAGAATATGAGAAAAAGATTTGCCGGGTTAACAACACTCGCCCCTTTATGCCAAAAGATATCTAAGCCTGCCCTAAAAAAATACGGTTTCGCCCAGGCAAGTATCCTTTTAGATTGGCCCAAAATTGTCGGTTCTTGCCTTGGCCAATATTCCACTCCTGAAAAAATGACTTTCCCCCAGGGGAAAAGAACCAACGGTACGCTTGTGGTTCAGGTCAATAGTGCCTTTGCCCTAGAGCTCCAACATCTCATCCCTATCGTTTTGGAAAAAATTAATAACTATTTCGGCTATCAAGCCATTTCTAAGCTTTCCTTGCGGCAGGTGAACGCTCCAGCATCACTTGTTCACCCCTTAGTTTCCGAAAAAAATGTTCCAGAAAAAAAATTAACACAACAGGAACATGAAAAAATTGAAGCGACTCTAAGGCCCCTTGATGATAGCCCTCTTCACCAAACACTCAAGAAATTTGGTGAAGCTATCTATTCTAAAAAATGACCTATATGGGCTTTGTTCTGAGGAAAACACATCCTCTCTCCGCAGCATGTGCCTTACGCTCATAACGCGTTACAGGCCAATTTGGTGGCCGATTTTCTAGAGTCAAATCTCCTCGCTCAATTATCTCAAAATGGTGCGTGCAATTTAGACACTCCTCCATCCATTCAAGATAGTCATCATGATCCGTAGCAAGGGTAAGCACTCCATCCCTTTTCAACAGTGTGGCAAGTATTTTTAGAGTTTCACTGTTCACTATACGACGCTTATGATGACGTTTTTTAGGCCATGGATCTGGGAAAAGGATATAAATATGCTCAATGGCATGTTGTGGCAAAGCCCGTAACAAATCACGTCCGTCTTCAGTATAAATCTTAATATTCTGCAGACCTTCTTCCTGAATTCCCTTTAACAAAGTTGCCACGCCATTCACAAATGGTTCGCATCCAATAAACGCCGTATGAGGATTAGCTTTTGCTTGGGCTAACAAATGCTCTCCTCCTCCAAAGCCAATTTCAACCCTCACCTTCTCAAATCCTGGAAAAAGGGCTTCTAGATCCAAAGCCTCCTCCGTCGGAAGCGCCAGTGACAACTCTGGAAGCGCCTTTTCCATGAGAGTAGCCTGGGCGTTTCTTAAGGGACGCCCCTTTCGTCGGCCAAAAAAGCCCTTTTCTATAATGGAATCTGATTTAAGCATTTATTTAAAATTTACTATTCAGGAACAACACCACATGCAATACGGGAAACGCCTCCGCCCAATTTTTGGGGAGTATCCGAGTAGTTATCACCTTTTTCATGAATGATCAACGAGCGCCCCTTAAGATCTTTTTCTTTCAAACGAGGGGCAAGTACTGGTGTACTGGCAACACCATCTTGATTAACATAGAGTACTGGCAGATCTCCTTTGTGCCCCGATTTATCATAAGGCCCTTGGTGTTTATCTTTCTTGTCCGGATCAAAATGCCCTCCAGCTGCCTTGCCTTTTAAATCACATGAGGGGTTTTCATGAACGTGAACGCCGTGCAAACCAGAGGGAAGCCCTTTTAAAGCGTAAAGTAGAAGAAGACCATAGTCTGTATCCTTAGCAGTTATTGTACCTAAGACAGCTTGCCCGCTCTCCAAAGAGTGGATCGGAATTACTGTATCGGCCTTTACAACCAAGGCAAAAACGCTTAATGTAAACACCGAAGCAAAATACTTCATAAGTAAGATGGGAAAATGTCTCCTAAAAACCCGCACAAAACCCCCTTCAAAAACCATTCCAACAGCAGCCTAGAAGCCACCTTTTAACACTACAGTATTTTTTACCGTATTGATAAGCTAAATTACCTAATCAATACTGATAATGAATCGAACTTATTTTGAGAGTAATGTGATGCTCTTGTAAAGGGAAATTTAATGTCAGTGAAAAAATTTGATTTTCAATTGTTACCAACATCTAGCAACAGCCCCTTTGAGGGAGCTGTGCAAAAGTTTCGGGAAATGGGTTTTAGCTATGTGTCCCACGGGATCGTTTACCCAGACGGAAAGATATCTTGTTATTTTTCTGACCAGAAATGGGGAAAAATATACTCCGAGAAAAAGCTTTTTCAAAATGACCCCTCGATGCACTTTTTGTTCAACACAGAACGCGTTCTGTTTCCGTGGAGCTGCCTGGGCAAAACGGATGTTATAGAAGAACGAAAAAATGTCTGTGATATTGAGGACGGTTTTTCGGTGCTCATTCGATCTGAAAATGGCCCTCACATGATAATCGGTTTGGGAACAAAGAAAGCCTCCGACTTGAAGACTTTTTTGTGGAGCAACCCACTTTCCAAGCTACAAGAAGGGATCAAGTCATTAAAAGACGTTCACCAGAAAACGATAACAACCTCTTGAACATAAGCCTGAACACGTCCAATGAACAAAATTGAGAATGGTGCTAATTTAGACGCCCTCCAGTATAATGAAGGCCACCGCGAAAAGGTTAATGGCATTTGTCTTTCCCTTTTTAAGTCTTTTGCCATCACGTACTTTGCATATTTAAGACTGTATCCTAGTGGAAGACTCTTGCGTCTATGCACCCATACACCGTGGTCTAGAGAGTACTTTGAGCAAGAGTTTTATAACGATACTGAATTCTATGATTATCACTTTAAAAGGACGCCAAAAGGACGCGGGCAAGCCTTCCTTTGGATTGCACAGAAAGAAACCAACCTCTATTCTTCGCTACAAAAAAATAATATTTGGAACGGGCTATCCATTTATAAACGTTCAGGGAGCTATATGGAATCTTGCAGCTTTGGAACAATTCCCGAAAATAGGGCTCTCAACAGTACTTTTATAAATAAAAAACAAGTTTTCTATGACTTTCTTGATCATTTCAAATATCAAGCTGATGAATTAATTCATCCCCTAGAAACAGCTGCGTTTATTCAATCTGGTTTAGAAATTTGTGATGAGACGCAAACTAATTCCAAAAATGTTGAAACCTTTTTAGATGCAATTGGTTCTTCCAGAACACGCCTAAGAAAAGTCTGAGCATCCTTTCATTGAATCCAAACTTCTTCTCACCCTCACCCTTGTGCTTTAAGCAGTAGCCGCTTTATTCTTAGCTTGATCTCTGATCGTTTTAATATTGAAAACCAAAAGAAGCGGAGCCGCAAGACAAATTGATGAATATGTCCCAACGGAAATACCCACAATTATGGGAAGACTATAAGTTGAAATTACCTCTCCGCCAAAAAAGTATAAAGCGCCGAGGGCCAATAGTGTTGTAAAGGATGTTAAAACGCTTCTAGAAAGGGTTTCATTGATACTCTTGTTGATGAGTTCCTTAATATCCATTGCTTTATATTTACGAAGATTTTCTCGAATGCGATCATAAACAACCACTGTATCATTGATCGAATAACCAACCGTAATGAGGACAGCCACAATGGCGGTCGTGTTAAACTCAATACGAGTCAGTCCATACAAACCGATAATAGAAATTGCATCATGCAATAGAGCCAAAATACCACAAACGGCAAACTGCCATTCAAAGCGGAACCAAACATATATTAACATCGCAACCATAGCCCACAGAACCGCCTGAATTCCATTTTGAATGAGTTCAGCTCCTACGGTCGGACCGACGCTTTCAACACGTCTAAAGTCAATGCCACTCCCTAACTTCTGTTTGACCTTAACAACCGTTTCTGCCTGCACCTCTTCTCCCCCTGGTTGGCGCTCAACCCGGATAAGAACATCCCGAGGCGTTCCAAATTCCTGCAATGAGACATCCCCCAAACCCAGATCTCCTAATTTAGAACGGAGCGAAGCTATATCTGCAGGACCCTCTGTCTGAACCTCCATAAGAATTCCGCCTCTAAAATCAATTCCGTAATTCAATCCGTTAAAAAGGACAGCTCCCAAAGACCCAAGGATTATTACCAAAGAGACCACAAATGTTATGAATCTCTTTCCAATAAAATCAATGGACGTATTTGGGGAAACAAATTGAATTCCGTGCATAAGGCTATTCCGTTAAAGTTAAATCGATAGAGTTTGAGGACGTTTCCATTTTATGTACGTGACAACAATTAACCGTGTTAAAGAGATCGATGTAAACATGGAAATGATGATCCCCAACGCAAGCGTCACGGCAAAACCGCGTATAGGCCCTGTTCCAAACTGATACAAGAACATTGCTCCGATAAGCGTCGTAATATTCGAGTCAATAATAGTTGCCATGGCACGCGAGTAACCAGCATCAACTGCGGAAAATACCTTTTTCCCAAGTCGTAGTTCTTCCTTAATGCGTTCGTATATGAGCACATTAGCATCCACCGCCATGCCCAACGTTAAGGCTATACCAGCAATACCTGGTAGTGTCAGAGTTGCTTGCAGGACTGATAGTGCGGCTATCAAGATAATCATATTGAACACAAGAGCTGTATTGGCAACCCCACCAAAACTTGCGTATGCAATAAACATAAATATGGCCACAAGGATAATAGCAAGAACTGTTGCCCTTTCACCTGCTTCGATAGAGTCCGCCCCTAATCCAGGCCCGATTGTTCTTTCCTCTAAGATCGTCAAAGGCGCTGGCAAAGCTCCAGCCCGTAATAACAAGGCCAAATCACTGGCTTGCTGAACAGTAAATCTCCCCGAGATCTGACCACTCCCCCCCATAATTGGTTCATTTATTACGGGAGCACTTATAACCTTGTTATCAAGAATAATAGCAAATTGCCGGCCCACATTCTGTCTTGTTGCTTCACCAAATTTTCTGGCACCAACAGAATCAAACCGAAATGTCACAACTGGAAAACCTTCGTTAAACCCCGGCTGAGAATCTACAAGCATTTCACCACTAACAACGACAGTCTTCCTGATTACGTAAGGAATGGTGCTATCTCCGGCATGTTCCATAAGAATCTCTGAACCTGGAGGCAGCCTGCCCTCTTGTGCCTCTTCGACCGAGGCTCCATGATCTACCATTCGGAAGGCAAGTTTCGCCGTTTGCCCCAATAGCTTCTTAATTCGTGACGGATCGCCAAGCCCGGGAAGCTGGATTAAAATTCGATCAGTTCCTTGCTGTTGGATAAGAGGTTCTCTTGTACCTGTTTCGTCAATACGCCTTTGAACAATCTCACGCGTTTGTTCCATGGCGGCTTTTTCTCTGAGAGCAAGTGCCTGAGCAGATAAAACCAGACGCCCATTCCCATCAGAAGTCACACTAGCTTCACCATCATTGGGTTCTAGCTTAAAGAGAAGCTTATAAACCTTATCCCTAAGCGCCTCATCCTGACCATTCATAAGCTTGAAAATAACGGCGTCTTTTTCCACATGCAAACCCGTATACTTTATACGCTCTTTTCTAAGCGTCGTACGCACGGCATCGGAAAGGGAAATCATTCGCTCTTTAAGGACGGCCTGTAAATCAACTTCCAACAGAAGATAAGATCCTCCCTGAAGGTCCAACCCCAAGTTCACTTGCTCGTGAGGAATCCAGGATGGTAGCTCGTCAGCAGTCTCTGATGACAGCAAATTAGGTAGGGCATAAAGGATACCCAGTACACAAGTCGCAATAATCAGAACTATTTTCCACTTAGGGATATGAAGCATAATATTTTCTTAGTTTGTCTTTTTCTTATTCGCAGCTTTTCCACTCATCTTCACAACGGTCGAACTCCGTCCACCCTTTGAAGGAGCTGTTTTACCTGTTGAAGAAGAAGTATCTACAACATTGGAAATCATGGAACGAACCATGCGAACCTGAACGCCACTTGCAATTTCCACTTCAATTTCTCTCTCGTCGAGTACTTTCGTGATAACCCCCAATAGGCCACCCGTTGAAACGACTCTATCGCCCTTTTTTAAACTGGCTAAAAGTTCTCTATGCTCTTTCGCCTTTTTTTGCTGTGGACGAATAAGTAAAACATAGGCTATTCCAAACATAAGAACAAAAGGTACAAGAGACATTATGTCAAATCCACCTACTGTTGCACCCTGAGCGTACGCATAATTAATAAATAAATCCATTCTTTCACATTCCTTCTAAACTAATTTGTCTACTAGATAACAAAGTTTCCAAAAAGAATCCAACTATAATTTCAAAAATCTTGTTGGATTTACGGTTCTTGATCCGTTTCTGATCTCAAAATGTAGTTGTGAAAGCCTTACACCACCAGATTTACCAACTGATCCCAATTTACGACCATGCTCCACAATTTGTCCTTTTTTAACATTGATTTTGTCCAGATGGGCATAGGCCGATAACCAATTATTCTCATGTTTAATAAGGACTAAATTTCCGAACGCATCCAGCTCACTCCCCGTGTAAATAACTTCTCCCTCCTGGGCAGCAACAACCGGAGCACCATGTGGCGCAGCAATATTAATACCATCATTTCTGTACCCGCCCTGCCGTGGACCATAACCTAGTATAACTTTTCCCTTTACGGGCCACCTAAAAACCTTTTGGCTCAATTCACTGTTTGTCTGAGAAGAAATCGCCAATTTTTTAGACTTAGTCGTTTCTTTTGCAGCCTGTTGCGCCACCTTAAAGACGGGCTTTTCCTTTGGAAGAACATCCAACACTGTCTGGTGAGGCTTTTCGGGTATGTAGAGACTTCCCACAAGAACTGCATCAGATATTTTCTGTTTGTTCTCAATGGGCTCCTGGGTAGAAAGTTTTCCATAATAGTTGGCACCCATCATCAAAGGTGCCGGCGCCTCTTCTCGAGTACACCCCCCTAAAAGTAAAAGAAGGAAACTAAGCCTAAGTAACGCCATTTTTCTCATGGGTGGGAGTATATAGAACGGTTTTCTCTCCCGCAAGACCAAGAGATATGTTAAGAAATATATAAATAAGAAAAATAGTAGGAAATTCCATGTCAAAAAGATCTATAACACTGATTCCAGGGGACGGTATTGGCCCAGAAATTACTCAAGCTGTTAAACAAATCATTGAGGCGGCTAAAGTACCGGTCCAATGGGAAGTGTGTGAGGCAGGTGCCTCCGTCTTCAAAAAGGGCATTACATCCGGCATCACTCAAGAAACCATTGATTCCATTATGCGTACACGCCTTTGTCTGAAAGGCCCTCTAGAAACACCTGTGGGATATGGGGAGCGAAGTGCGAATGTTACCTTACGAAAGCTATTTGAAACATATGGGAATATTCGACCTGCTTACAGGCTCCCTGGAATAGATACTCCTTTCACAGATCGGAATATAGATTTGATTGTGGTAAGGGAAAATGTTGAAGATCTGTACGCTGGCATTGAATATATGCAAACACCAGCAGTTGCTGAATGTTTAAAGCTTATCTCCCACGAGGGTTGTGAAAAAATATCTAGACTCGCATTTGAAGTCGCCCGTTCAGAGGGCAGAAAAAAAGTTACCTGTGCCACAAAAGCAAATATCATGAAAATGACTGAGGGAATGCTTAAGCACGTTTTTGAAGAAGTTTCCAAAGAGTATACAGACATCGAAGCGGATCACATTATCATCGATAATTGCGCTCACCAACTTGTTAAACAACCAGAACAATTTAGTGTGATTGTCACAACAAATATGAATGGTGATATAATTAGCGATCTCTGCTCAGGCTTAGTCGGCGGATTAGGATTTGCCCCTAGTTCAAATATTGGAAATGATATTGCTATTTTTGAAGCAGTTCACGGATCTGCGCCGAAATATGCTGGTAAAAATGTCATCAATCCCACTGCATTACTTCTTTCAGCAGTCATGATGTTGCGCTATATGAAAGAATTTGGCGCAGCCGAAAAAATAACGAAAAGTCTATATTATACAATGGGAGAGGAAAAAACTCTGACGCGGGATGTCGTAGGTGATGAGAAGGCAGCTTCAACAACCGATTTCACTGCTGCAATCATTAGGAATCTAGATAAAGAGCCAAAAAACTGGAAAGCTAGGACATACGCCCCCCTTCAAAAATCTTCCCTTTCCCTGCCAGAGTTAACAGTCGATAAAAGGCGCGTAATTGGTGTAGATATTTTCATAGAATCTAAAATGGCACCCGAGAAAATAGCCCATGAAATATCTGATAAGATTAAGGATTTACCCTTAAGTCTCACAACGATTTCTAGCCGTGGAGTACAGGTATTTCCCGATCTAGGAGGATTAACCGAACCTCACGATCCTTACAGATGTAGGTTTATGCATGAACATCCAAATGAGCCTGTTGATGATACACTTCTTCACACACTAATAGAGTGTATTGGATTATCCTACACATGGATGCATATAGAAAAGCTTCAGCAATTCAATGGGAAAGATTCCTTTAGCCAAGCGTAGCACCATATTTAGTAGCTCGTAACACAGTAAATTACATGAATTGTTCTATGCTCTTCACGACCTTCTTGATGTGTCTGACCTCCTCTAACGGTGTGACGGACACATCGTTTGGACGGAAAAGTCTAGAATAGTGCCTGTTTTTAAGTCCCTTTAAGGCTTTTTTCATCACCGATGGAATTTTAACTTGGTTAGCATGAAGTTTCTGGAATTGCTTAAAAAACTTCAGACCTTTTTCTTCTTCCTTCGTTATCGACGGAAGACGCACCCACTTCCCATCAGCATCCTTGTAAATTTTTTCAGCGGCCCTTAGGGTCAACAGCACTAGAACCGACTTACGAATATTTTGCGTTGTTTTACGTGAGAAGAAATAGCTGATTCCTGGAATGTCTTCCAATATAGGCACTCCCTCAGATGCATAGTCTTTTGACTGATCGGTAAGTCCACTTAATATGAGTGTATCTCCCAAAGACAATACAACGCTCGCACTTACGTTATTTTTACTTGTCTGGAATGCGGCACTTGTAGTGCTATTTAGATTGCCTGGAAGACCTTCTGCAGGAACAAAAAACTCTCGCTCCGCCTTCACATCCAATATGACTTCCTTATCATCTAGAAAACGCGGAACAACGGATAAATGAACACCGACTTCTTTGTTTACCAAAGTTCCTCCTTCACTCCCGCTCAGCGCGATAGAAGTATCCTCGCCAGAGAAAAAAGTGGATGTTTCACCATCAAGAGCGACCAGCGTTGGTTGAGCTAAAACTTGGAACCATGAGTTGGTATCACGAGCCAAAACAAGAGAATAAGTTATCTTTTCAGCCGTTAATGCATAGGACACGACTCTATTAGGAGACAAGATTGTAGATGTAACACTATCTGGTACTCCTGTATTCTGCCAGGTTATGGCCCCTTTTGCGGTCACATCAAGGGTTCTTAGGAGGTTATTCCCACGTGCTGTATTCTCTACTTCATCTGAGCGAATCAACATAACCTCTATGACCGCCATTCTTTGAGATTTTGAAATTCCCGCTTCTTTGTAGCCAAAACTCTGATTTGACCTCCCAAAACCGCCGCCTGAACCACCGCCAAAGCCACCGCCGCCAAAGCCACCACCTGAATCGCCGCCAAAGCCACCACCGCCTGAATCGCCGCCAAAGCCACCACCGCCTGAATCGCCGCCAAAGCCACCACCGCCTG
>JABJFC010000073.1 GCA_018662925.1 Alphaproteobacteria bacterium
AAACAGGGGAAAATTGCGCGTGAAGACCAGAAAAACAGTTAAAATTGTGCCTTATGGATTGATCAGTGCAAAAAAATATCATTCTTATCCTTGCATCCTCCGTGAAACTTCCGCACTTTCATAATTTTGCAATTTGCTCAGAAGATTGCGTTTCGGCAGTTACTTTGTGTCCATTTATCCAACAAATCCAGTTGTGCTCGTCTCTAAATATGATGCCTTCGAGGGCTAAGCTGTCCGGTGGAATATAATCTAGCTTTCCCCACAATTCTTTCATTTCATCGGGTGTGAAGAAGGGGGAATTGTGTTGATTCTCTCCAAGGGCGTGGTTTTGGAACACTGAGAACACTGTAAGACACAGAAATATTACCTTAATCATTTTGCGTCTCCGTAGCTAATCCAGAAGAAATGAAATTCGGCTTCAATACGGGAGTTGTGTCCGGCTTTTCGTGAGATAGTCAGGCTTTGAGGTTTTATTAAACCTGGTGCATTCAAGAGAAATCTGTGAAGAAAAATATAGATCTCCCAATCATATTTCCTTTTCAAAAGAAATTGCCCAGGCGTCGTTATTTTCCAGGACTGTTTCGATTCCAAATATGTTTTTGTTTCGGGTGAAAGACTATATTCTATGCGAGGGGAGCCTTTTTTGTAGGCCAATCTTTCAATAAAGGTTCCAAAGGTAATGCGATTTTGAGGATCCAATATCCCGCGCTTTTTCATGTGGCTATAGGCAGTAGCATCCTTGTCTAGATATTCTTGGAAACTGTCCCTTTCAAGCAGTTCTGATTTTTGCTTTTCCACGATTCTCATGATGCTATTCAGTTTTTGAAAAAGAGGGTGTTTTTCAGTTTCTAAGACGTACACGCCGCCCACAATCAAACTAGTGGTGCTTATGAATAAAAAAAGTGGCCATAGAAGGAAACGCAGCACAATCATTACTTGTCACCGATTGTGAATTCGATTTGCCCTCGAGAGGAGCCTTTTCCTGAAAACAGTTGCGTGTTACCGGAATCAAAAGGAAGTTTTGGCGTCGAAAAAAAATTCCAAGGAACGTTGCCTTTAACTCTTTGAACGACTTCACTAAATGATGCCAGTGCTTGCGTGCGTTTTGAAAAGGATCGTGTTGCTTGGAGATCCAAGGAAAACTTTTGATCACTGGTCCAGGATAGTTTGTCCAGGTGCCAAACTTTACTTACTTCCTTTGCAAGGATTGTCAGTATTGGCAGTGGAGAGACAATGGTTTTCGTTTCCTCCTGGTAGGATTTCAAAATAGTTTTGGCTGTTTGAGCTTGTGAAAAGTTTTTTTCAGAAACTGGCTGCCCATTTTTGAGGCGTAGATGTAATTGTTCTGATTCTGAGGTTGCACTTGCAAGTGTTTGACGTGCTTTTGTGAGAGTCAGGAGGTTCAAAAAGCCATAGCAGATACCGACCCCTATAAGGAAAAGAGTTATCCATTTGATGAAAGAGGGCGCTAAACGAAGGCATCTTATTTTCGGGCTATTTTGTGCCAGTATATCGAGGAATGGTCTTTTCTTTCGGGAAAACCATTGCCCGTGAATTGCATCGGCATAGAGCCCATTTGGTTCAATGTTTAAGGTTTTATCCAAATATTGGCCTACTTCATAGGGTGAGAACTTGTAAACGGTCATTTTTTCGATTTCTTCAGGAAATTGTTCCAAGATTCCTGGAGGGGAAATCAAGATAATAGAGGTGCTTTCAGCTGTTTCAGAAGATTTCTTTTGGAAATTTTTAATGGTTTGAGATATTTCTTTTTCTATAACTTTCGACATTTCTTTCGTAGGCAGCTGTGTTGAGATGGGGGACACTTTATGAAAAGTGAAGCCCCCTCTATTGCTGACAATCGTGCAGAGTCCATCTGATTCCAACAGACTTACCAAGAAAATTAGGGGAGGTTCTGAAAGTTGCATTTTTGAGAATAGAAAACTTCCCAAATCTTGAGATTCAAGGGGAAGGAGCCCTGAAGAAAGTATGGGAAGATTCGGTTTTTCATTTAAGGGAGGGATGGCAGCGAGTATATATTGTTGTTTGTTTTTAAAGGAAAACTTAGAAATACGAGTAGCTCTTGAGAGATATTGGGGACCAAATTCCAATGTTAACTGTTGCTTAATGACTTTTTTATAATGCCAATAGGAAAAGAGGGATTTAGGAGCGGGGAGTGTTACGAGTTTATATTGCAGCTCAGCTCCATTCATTAATAGTTGCACAGGATATTTCTTGTGGGGTGTGGGATTTAAATTATCGTTGTCTGGTTTTGTATTAAATGGCCCGTCCCTTAAAGTTCCATTTAAAGACGCGTGAGGAGGAAAGAGTAGTTTCCTCTTACTTTTCGTAATGAGAACATTTTTGAGCTGTCCTAGAATAATAGTTTGAAGTCCCTTCATGATACCTCAAGATTCAACAAGTTTTCATAAAGGGGTATGAAAAAGGCAACCACCACCCAACCCAAAATTGCACCAACTAAAAGAGTCAAAAGAGGACCCACTGATTTGAGGGATTTGTTTAACTGATTTTGAATAATTTGTTGATAGCGCTCACAGGAAACTTCCAATGCTTCAGAAAGAGCTCCAGTATTTTCTCCTAGCTGGATCATTCGTAGGTCAAAGGATGAGAAGAGTTGTGTTTTTTCAAAGGCGCGCGCAATAGGTATTCCCGTTTCGATCCACAGGGGGATTTTGTTTAGTTGCTCTTGGAGAAAGAGGTTGGTTACGGGAAGGGATGCAAGGGAAAAGCACTTTAATATATTGATTTTGTTAAGAAACAATAAGTTGAATCCATATAAAAAGCGATAGAGATGAATATTTTTAGTCAGAGGACCAATAAGGGGAACTTTAAGTTTCAGTTGGTCAATCTTTCTGTGAAATTTGGGATCCATTTTTTTTGCTGTAACGATGAAGAGCAGGGCACCCATGAGGGAAAACAGCAAGTTATAACCCCATTCTTGAAGGAAAACAGTGCCAAAAATAAGAGCTTGTGTTGTGCCAGAGGGAGTTTGGTTCAACATGGATAAGAACTGCATGAGTGGAGGTGAGAGATAATGTGTCAAGAAAATGATGAGTCCAGATAATAAAATAAGGAGATAAATGGGATAGCGGACTGCTGCGATAAGTTGCTGAACTACGTTTTCGACCCATTTAAGATGTTGAGATAATTGGGTTAGGGCTGTTTCATAGCGACCAGTTTCTTCAGAAATTTTTAAAAGATTTACCCAAACTTGATCAAATAACTGGGGGTGCTTGGCACAGGCCTGGCTAAACAAGATGCCAGAACATATATCTACGTATAGTGAGTGGCAGGTGGGGGCAAAAGGGGAAGATTTGTCATGCTGAAAAACTTCCCAAAGGGCTTTGTCCAGACCAACGTCAGCTCGAAGCATATGGGTTAAATGAAAGCACATTTCTATAAGAAAGAGTCTCTTTTTCCTTGCAGATGTAAGATGTTTTCCAAAAATACTAGGAATGCTCCAATCGTTGAATGAAATTGGAAAAAGACCAACCTTTTCTAAAATGCGTCTCAACTCATGCCTGTTATGAGCGTATAATAGGCCTGTTTTAACGTAACCAGTTTTGGTGAGAGCCTTATATCGAAACAGGGTCATAGCACGTACTTATTAACCTCTGACAGGCTGGTTTCATGGGAGAAAAGCTTTTGACAGGCATCTTGCTTGAGGGATAGAAAAGTATTTGATTTGGCGGCCGTACGCAGTTTTTCCACGGGAGCGTTTGAAGCAATGAGGGAATTGAGTGTGTTATCAATGGGGAGAATTTCAATCAGAGGACGCCTGCCATGATATCCCGTTTGATTGCACTTGAGGCATCCTGTTGGATGGGCGAGTGAGAGGGGTTGTCCACATAGACTCGAGCTGTCTTTGGAAGGCTGGGAAACCTTCAATTCCTTACAGGAATTGCATAATTTGCGAACAAGTCTTTGGGCAAGGATCCCCGAAACATTATCTGCCATCAAGGATGCTGAGATGCCAAGTTCTCGTAACCGTTGAAGGGTACTAAAACAGTCATTCGTGTGGAGTGTCGAGAAAACTTGATGTCCTGTCATAGCGGCTCGAAAGGCCATTTTGGCTGTTTCTTCGTCTCTGATTTCGCTGATAAAAATGATATCTGGATCCTGATGTAGGATAGATTTAAGCCCCTGGGCATAACTGAGATAACCCCCTTCTTTGAGCTCTGTTTGTCGAATAATTGGCAGTTTATATTCGATTGGATTTTCCAAAGTTACTAGAGCAAATTGCAAAATTAGGTGAGTGAGTTAATTTTTGTTGTCTTTAAGAAGCGACAAACCAGACAAAAATACCAGGTCCTCCTGTTATTGGGGTTTAATAAGGAAAGATAAAAAGCCAAACTAATCTCAACAACAG
>JABJFC010000074.1 GCA_018662925.1 Alphaproteobacteria bacterium
AGAGGAAAATTGTTTTATAGATTAATTCAACAGGCACTTGAAATCGACCCAGTCCCAGCTAAATTGCTAGCGGGAGTTGGTGGCTAGTGGACACAGCTGCATACGTGATCTTGCTTGTGGAGTAAACCGCATACCCAGGTAAATTAAATGCTAAAATGATCGGAAAGACTGGGCTTTTTGCGCGGGGATACCGAGAGCTTGAAAGGAGTACAATTATTATCTTAGAGTTCGTTTCGAGCAATACTTTCCGTGTAGCAGACGTGGTGAATTCGCACTTCGACGATGAAATTTCCCATCAGAGGCGTTGCACCTCATCCTAGAATTTATCCGTTCATCCTAGAGTGGAGTTCAAGGGCGTTGATGGTCTATTTTCTATGGAGAGAATTATCTGCAGGGGTCAGCAGTAGCCCTAAGGAATATGATATTCATTTTCGCCTCCTAATTCTCGGTAAATGAGATAGTCGCTTTCATCTCACAATTCTTACGCACAATATATCTGATCATAGTCACAGGAAGACGTAAAAAGTTAGAGAATAGGGATACAGAAGTGTTTTAGGAATTGGAGAAGTACCAAATAGCGAGTGCTGGGAGACAGGCGAAAATTACTAACACCACCCAAACAGACGACCCAAAACGCTTATAAGCGTTATGGAACACCAATAGCTGATTCTAGAAGCGCTAGTCGTCAGAGTAGTGTTGTTAGGGGACGCAGTTACATTTTTCGAAGAGGCAGAAGGAGCTAACGATGGTGTTTCTTGCGGCCCATACAACTGTTCCATAGACGTAAGAAAGGAGTCGGCATTCTCACCACCTACTGGGCACTGTTCATCCCAGATACTGACGGACGTTGATATATCCAATGGAGACTTAATTGGCATCGTAGCTACAGAAATTCTGCCGGTAGGAGCATTTGCAGGTCCAAATAATACTGGAGGTTCAATTTTTGAGGACAAGTCATAGTTTGTAGCTAGTGAGAATTCAGATTCATTAATAAATACTCTTTTGTGATCAAGTATGTAATGAGGTGAAAATGGACTATCCTCGAGGTGAGGATCAGAATTCCCCCAAGTATTTATCTCCATATCTGACGCATCTAGATTACCACCTGAGGGATCATCTCGATTATCAATATTCTCCTCGGAATAATACCACTCATAGAATTGGTAGAAAGGAGACATAGCATAGCCCACGACCGTAGATACAACCCCAAAGTAAAAGTAATCTATAACCAATAGAGCGCCGATTATGACAATCGCTTTCCTGTGTCTGACGAGGAAATCCTCAGAGCGCTCACTAATAATTGATCTTTTATGCTGATCACAGAAGTCATTAATATATTGTAGAAACTGATGACGACTATCTTCAAATAGTTGGGAAAGGTCGGATCTTACAGCATCGATATCCTCTTCCATCCTAGACTTATGCTTAGGAGTAACCGGTGTGGCTGGAATCTCCACGCCACTTTCTCTAAGAATCTGTCTAATTTTACGTTGATCATACGCAGCATGTACGTCGTAAGTATGTCTGAGCCTTTTGTATTCATCACCTTCGCTTCTCTGGAAGGTTTTAAGAATCCGATCCTCCATGGATCCAGGGATAATTGCCAGTCCAACATCAACTGTCGCCAGGATATAGATTGGAATCCCTAAAGCAAATAATAAATATCTGAAACATTTTCTTACAAGCATATATTCAGATCTCATAAGTATATTAAAAAGTTGTCTTAAAAATAGGTTTCTTAAAAAAACAAATTGCCCGCAGACTATAAATTCTCATTCATAATCTGCGGACTTTAATTAAGAGGCTAAACGCTCCATATTCTTATCATTCTATTCGTCGTTCGAAGCGCCCTCACCTTTGTCTACTACGAGAGATGCCGCCCTTTGATCCAAAATCTGTCTAAACGCGCCCGAGATGAAGTCAAAACGCTCAGGACCGGCTGCTTTATTGTAAAGGAAATCCGTAAATTCTTTAGGTAAATTATTTCCCAAATTGGTTTTCTTCAAAGAAGCAACTACAGCTTTTGTTTGATCCTTCGGACCTTTGGGAGTCCCCAAGTCTACAGCTACTTGGCCACTTAACGCTGGTATTTGCGCAAGATTCACCAAGTTCAGCAGATTCGAAGATACGTCCAGATTGTCCCAGGTAGTCGCATACAGGCCCTTAATAGTATTCCAGTCCTCTTGAATCTTATTGCCATCTTCATCATCTTTAAACTCCGTAGGGAATTCTGCAATCATATCAGTGAATTGCTCAAAATTAGGCATCAACAGAAGAACATTTGGTATAAGTCTCTCTTTGAAGGTTTTTTCATCGTATTCCTTGAAGAAGTCGTATTCCCTTTGAGCAAGTTCGGCTGTAAAGCCGTTTATCTTGAGCTCTTCATAAAATGCACCTACTGCTCCCACTTCCTTCTGAACCAACGGAAACATCTTTGCATGGAATGCAGGATCAGCAGTTTTCAAGCTGTTATACCAAGCAAAATTTTCATTATTCGCATCTAGGTCCTCATCAGCTTGGAAGAATTGCTCATAATCATTTTTGTTTAAATGCTTAGCAAACAAAGTAAGTGTTTGTAGTGAGGAGTTCGGTGTGAGCTTTTCTTGTTCCGCTGCCATAGCTTTAACATCGGCAAATGACACTTTACCTGCTTCAATATTAGGTTCCTCCGCATCATCCTCATCTCTCAATTCTAGGGCTTCGAGTGCACCATTTACAACTGAATCTATATATTGATTAGCAAACCACCGAGCCAATTCCTTTGCAACTGGATCACTTCCTGCTCGTCTATCAAAATACGTCGCAGGGCCTTCAACTAGTTCCTCGAGCTTTGGATTCTCAACAGTGTTTTCGAAAATTGCATGAGTAGGATCAACCTTATGGATCCACGTTAGAAGAGCCATGGTATCTGCTGTAAAGGCTGGGTCTACCCCCTCGACTCCATTATCTGCTTCTACGCCATTTACTTGACTAGTAACCTGGTCAGCCTTACTCTGAATCAAATTATCCGCCATATCCGTAAGTGCTGTGATAAAGCCAACGGCAGAGTCTTTATACAAAGCAAAGTCCTCAGCATCATTGTCTATGTAAGCCTGTAACTGAGTCTTTAGAAGCTCTAGTCTACCGTTACCAAAAAGGACAGGATCAAGCTCCAATGTTTCTCTTACAGAGTCCAGGAATTTGGTATAGCTTTTACCACTAAGCAAGTCGCCGTAAGTAACTCCATATTGAACGTCTTTTAAGAATTTCACAGAAGATAGGAAGCTTGAACCAGTTTTTACTCCAGCTTCAAATTCTTTTAGAATGGATACAAAAGTCTCAGATATTCTTCTCTGTACAGACGTATGTAGAATTTCAGAGAGGTGATCAGCACGATCCTTTGCTTGCAAGTTATAAGCAGTTGGATCTTCTACCTCAAGTACATATTCACCGAAATTGACGGCATCTTCAGGACTAAAAGGTAGCTTCGTTGGATCGTTTTCATAAGCCTCAATATACTTTGTTTCTAAATCTGTATACATCTGGGCAGGAAGAGGATTTTCTTCGGCTAAAGTAGCTGCGTATATGTCAACGAGTTCCCCAAATCCGTCTTCACTTAACGTAGGAGTCACCGTTTTTTTCTTAACATTGACAAGAGTCGCTAACATTCCACGTACAGCTTGCTCAGTTTCGTCGGCTTCATCATTTGCGAAGGGGCCCATTAAGTCATTAACAGACTGTTGAAAGTCAAGTTGGTCACCTTCTACAGCAGAAGTAACGTAGTTGTCCAAGAATTTCCAGTGATTAGAACCTTCTAGTTTATGTTGTTCAAAAAACCCTAGAATGCTTGCCATATCCTCGCCAGCATGAACTTGATTGCCGAATCCGCTTTCCTTAGCCCGCTCAAACAACTCACTTCCTGCATCGAGCAAAGTGAAAGCTTTCGGACGAGGGAACCACTTGCTAATGTACTGCTCGCCACCATTTGCTGCAAACTTTGCTGCGACCGCTTTGAAAGCTTCTTCCTCAGTAGCACCGCCATTAATAAGCTTTTCTTTTTCCCTCAATACCTTGTTAACTGCCTCCGCATTGGACATGGGAAACATTACAACCGCAGTTGACATGAAAAGTGATGTATAGAAAATTGCTTTTTTCGTAGATCTCATAAGTAATACCCCTTAATTTTAATGTATTTATTAGAATGTATATGTGACACCGAAGAGAAGATTGAAGCTTCCTGGTGCTATTTTTACCTTAAATTCATCACTATCTTCGTCATGAATGTCTTTGGTCGTAAAAGACTGGTGGAAAGTGTAAGTTCCTTCTCCAAAAACTCTGAATGATTCAGATACGGATCGAGAGATGCCTGCGCCAATTGGAAAACCAACAAGGCCCTTTGTTTGGGATCCTTGACCGTCTGTTTCGGGCTCATTATATTTGACCCTAAACTTAGTGTAGCTCACCCCAAGAATTCCATAGAGAGCCGTATTCTGGGAGACTTTTCCCCCGAGATGACCCACAACACCAAAGCCATATTTTTGGGACAATTTAACTTGGTTAGATGTGTCATTAGCACCTACCGCCAAATCCTTAGTTGTACTTCCTTGAGAGGAAGACGTGTTTAAAAACAGCTTTCCTGCATAATATAGCTTTCCTGATTCACGGCTTAGACCACCTTGAATTTCTCCTACGACACCATTTGCAGTTGGCTGAAACTTCGCTGTCCCCGAAGCCGCACCGGAGGTCTCCGTTCCATTTCCACTTGAAGAGAGACGCTGATACCCAGCACCGACGCCAATGTTCCAACCATGGAATGCGTTCTTTGCATAACCTTCAGAAGCTAATACTGTGCTACTAAGCAAAAGCGCGGAAACTACATATTTTTTCATCTATCTAATACCTCAAGTGACTTCTACAAGCGACCGCGTGAATGAAGCGATCTGGTTGACAATTTGCCCAAAGTGAAGGGGATCTCCACTTGGAATAGAAAATTTATACATTTTTTATGTATTTGAAGTGCTGGGGCGTGTCAATGTATTTTATGCATTTATAGTGCATATTTTATAATTCTAATATTTTACAAGAGGTTTTTTGATTGCCAGAAGTTTGCAATCCTTGGATTGAGGAAAACTAGGTTTTACCAGCAGATAGGCTAAGGAGCATATGGTGTCGCAACCTTAAGCTCTGCAAAAGATTCCCAAATAAATGGACAAAAAATATATTGAAAGGTGATTGCTTGTTTTGATGGCGCTTTAAGAACCCCATTTTCCACTATGGTTCAGGGCATCTTCGGGCGGATTGTTGAGCGCTTCGATCACTTCTTCCACGGAATTCACCGTTTGAAATAGAGATAGAGTCCCGGGTGTCGCAAAGTGGTGACCAACGATAGACTTCGTTAGGTCTACTAGTGGATCCCAATACCCATCAATATTCACAACCACCATGGGTTTATGATGCAGGTTGTGCTGGCGCCAGGTTAATATTTCAAAAAATTCGTCAAGGGTGCCAAAGCCACCAGGAAGAATGACAAAAGCATCTGCTTCTTCAAACATATGCATCTTGCGGGTATGCATGTTATTGACGATCTGTAAATCCGTAATGCCCGTATGATGGTCTTCAAACTCTATCATGGATTCGGGGATAAACCCCAAAACTTTTCCTTCTTCCTTTATAGCCGCATCTGCCAAAATGCCCATCAACCCTCTTCGCCCACCGCCATAGACTAGTCGTAAGCCGGCCTTTGCAATCAACGTTCCCATTTGTTGAGCACTTTTCTCGAAAGCAGGTGCTGCTGATTTTGTGGCCCCACAATAAACACAAACTGATCGTATCTGCTGCATAATGTTTCTTTCTTTGGTCGATTTTTATAGGCTTGCCATTTTTTTGTTCTTTTAGTGAATCACAGAATCTATAAAGGGTTTTGCATTTTTTCACAATGGGAATTCATGATAGACTTAACAATATATATATTACTTTGATGAGGCGCTCCATGAAGAAATACCTTTCCATCACATTTGTAATTTTGGCAACACTATGTGTCGTTTCAAAGTCCAAAGCAGCAAACTATAAACTTCAATATGACACCTCTTTCATAGAAATTTTAAAAAGAGAAAATCCCAAGAATCTACCTATGGAACTTACCCATGCCGGACAAACTACCTCCTTAGGAGCTTCTTCCGACCCCTCCTCAGGTGAATTTACTTTTGAACTGCCCAACATCAAGCCTGGAAAAGAATTCCGGATTGACAAAATTGAAGAGGGAAAACGCTATAGAGTTTTCACACTGCATGCTCTCAATGAAACTCAATTTAATACTCTACTCAAAGATTCAGAATTTAGCGCTCAGCTCAAAACTTATATCAACGATATTGAGTATACGATTACCCTCAAAAAAATTAAACCGGTCGTAGTGAGTTGCATTAATAAATATTACTTGGCAATTCCATTAAAGACGGTTTCCGCGTCCATAACAAATAATTCCTGACCCTGCAAGTCGGGTATATGCCCCGTAAGATGCCATTATACGCCTCCATCTGAGTTAAATAATTTTTAGAAACTTGAGTTGAGTGCTCGGGTATATGTCCCGATGTTTTGTAATCAACTACCCAAATTTCTTGATCTTTTATGACCAGGCGATCGATCTGACCCGAGACCATTTTGCCCTTAATTTTTCCCACAATGGGAACTTCTGTCAGTGCCTCTCCTGCAAAGACTTGATGTAACTCAGGAGCTCTCAGGACTCCAAGCACCTCTAATGTCATCTCACGCCGACACTCCGGTGACAGTTTGGCCCCCTCTGCCTCTAAGTAACGGGTGCAAATAGACTCCCATCGATCCGAGGCAACCAATGGTAGCTTTTCCAGAAGACGATGAATGAGCACCCCCCTGAGGCGAATTTCATCGGACGCATGAGCATGATCTCCCCCCTCAGACTCAAAACCCATCTCAGAGGGCGCTTGAATTTTCTCACGGGAAAACTCCTTTGGGGCCATCGTATGGATCCACAAGGGAAGAGGCACCTGAACTACTGCTTGGGATGATTCTTGAATGGGAACTCTCTGGAATGGTTGAATAGATTCCAAACGACGCCCTTTCCCCATCCATCCTGTCTCTGGAAAGCCCCCCTTTGCAAGAGCATCCCCTAGCGTAGACATGCCCTGGGTTACAAGATTATACCAACAGTTTTCGGGAACCTGGGAGCGTACCTGCCATCCACACACATATAGTCTGTCTTCCGCTCTAGTCATGGCAACATATAACAATCGAAAATATTCATGAACTTCTCGAGACTTATCTGCGCTGCGCAGATCATTTACGACCTCTCCGTCAGAGTTCTTTTTGGGAGAAAACACCATGAGTCCTCCCCCATCTTCTCCAGAAGGCCAAAAGAGTCTCTGGGGATGGGAAGGCACATGGGTCGTATCCGGTAAAATGACTATGGGTGCCTGAAGGCCTTTTGAGCCATGAACGGTCATGATCCGAACGTGATTTCCCCCTTGATCTAGATCGCGTTTGATCTCAGGATCACTGGTCTTAAACCAAGCCAAGAAACCCTGGAGTGACAGGCCGTGCCTACGCTCATATGTATGGCAATGGGTCAAAAATGCTTCAATGGTGTCACTGGCTTCTAATCCCAAACAACTAAGGAGTTTTTTCTGTCCCTCCATCTTCCCCAAGATAGTCGCAAAAAGGGCATAAGGGGATAGTGTCTCATTCATAGAAAGCAGTTTATTTAGAAACGAATGAGCTTCTCCATAGATTGGATTGTCCCCTTTTCTTTGGCCCAGGGCCGCCCAAAGACTTAAACCACTCCGCTCATGACACAGACCAAAAAGCTGTTCTTCTGTCAAACCAATGAGAGGGCCCTTCAGAACCACGGCTAAATTAAGATCATCCTCTGGCAACAATATAAACTCACCCAAGGCCATTAAATCCATGACAGCCAATTGATCTAACAGACGCATGCGGTCTAACCCGGAAACGGGTATCCCCTTGGCCTTGAGGAAACGCATAAGCTCTTCCACAAACTCCGTCCTTCGGCGCACCAAAATAAGGATATCCCCTGGACAAATAGGGCGATTCTGGGAGGGAAGTATTTCCTGTGACTCTAGCCATCCATGAATTTGAGTGGCAATTCTGTGCGCCAATCTCGTTCGTGGTGAATCCGCCTGTCGCCTTGTAATTGGCACTTCCCAAGCCGATCCCGATTCCTGCTCAATAGGTATTGCAAGGGGCCATATTTCTACAAGTCCTGCCTGACTTGTCCGATGAACCTCATGGCTAACAGCTTGCCCTAATCCTAGTCCTTGTTGAAGGATAGGTGCTTTGAAAACCTGATCAACCACTTGAAGAATCGGTTCAGTCGAACGAAAAGAGACGGTCAAATCTACATCTTTCCAAAACTGCCCCTCTTGCTCGACTCGATCCTGGAAAGTAGAACGCATATTTTTGAACAGTTGGGGATCCGCTCCCTGAAAACTGTATATGGACTGCTTTTCATCACCCACCGAAAACATGGTGCGAGGCGCTATTCCTGGATTTTCCAAGAGTCCCTCCACCAAAGCACCAATAACTTGCCACTGGCTATGACTGGTATCTTGAGCCTCATCAATCAGAATGTGATCCATGCCCCCATCCAGCTTATAAAGCACCCAAGGCGTCATAGACTTCTGGGACAAAAGAGCCACCGACTTCCCAATCAAGTCGTTATAGTCCAAAACCGACCGTCTCTGCTTGATACGCTCATAAATTGCTAAAAACTCTTGCCCCACTTTCAAGAGTGCCTCTGAATATGTGGCAACAGATAGGGCCTTCGCGCGATCCCGAAGGACATTCAACCGTTCTGCTTCGTGGGCCAGGACATCTTCAATGTCGGGAAATTCGTTCAAAACACCCTTGGTGCATAAACGGGCACGCCTTTCCCCTTTCGTGGTGAAAAATAGACTCTCATATTGGCCCAAAAGGGACCCACGATTTTCAGCATCTACTGATAACCATTTGTTTAGAAGAATTGCTTTTTCCTGGTCCGTTTTAGAACCACTCCCCAAGGCTTCCTTTGCATAGTAGATCCCAGACTGGGAAAACTGCGTCAGAACTTCCTTTTCCAGACCCTCTTTCGTTTCGTCCCCCATAAGTCCCAAAAAAGCATTGAGACGCGTTTTATAGGCCCCCTCTCCATCCTTCACAACGGACTCGAAACGATCTCTTTGGTTTGCAATCTGCCCCATAAGGCTTTTAAAAACGCCTGGCTCCATTACCCGTGTCAAAATTGCTATGTCGTTCTTTAGGGATGGCGCCGTCAAAACCTCCCGCTCTGACTGCTCTAGCAAAAGCCTCGCGACACCTTCATCCAACACATCAAAATGAGGAGAAACGCCTGACTCTAACGGAAAGCGCTTTAAAAGCGACTGACAAAATGAGTGAATGGTTTGGAGCTTAAGATGCCCAAAGACTTCCTTTACCAAATGCCGAGCTCTTTTCGTTATATCCCCCTCTACGGGTCGTCCCAAAAGAGTTTCAAGTTCCGCCTTCAATTCATCTGTGGGTGCAATGACCCAGGCACTTAGGCGCTGTGTGATACGACTGGTCATTTCAGCAGCAGCTGCTTTTGTGAAGGTAAGACAGAGAATCTTTTCTGGAGAAGCGCCTTCCAACAATAGAGTTAAGACCCGATCAATTAAGACTTTTGTCTTACCGGTACCCGCCGAAGCGGCAACCCACACAGAGGATTTAAAATCTCGCGCTAAATACTGGGGATCATGAACCCCAGCGTCAGCCTGAATCTTAGGCGTTACTTTAAGAGCCGACTTCATGGCATTTCTCCTTTTCCAATCAGGCCCCAGGCTTTGGCACGCGCCAAGTGAGCATAATTAGAAAACCGAGGCGCCTTTTCTAAAACAGGCATCGCTTGATAGGGCGTTTTAGGATCATCAAAAGCCACAATAAGCTTTTCAAGTCGTTCGAAAGTATCTTCTACAAGACTTTCCACATCCTCATTAATACTTGTAATTGCGCCGGGAGTCTCCCCTCCTCTTACCTGCCAGTAACTGACACGATGCAGCGTTTCCGGAGACACTCCTTCAAATCCATTGCGTAAAAGGACTAGGCCCTCTAAAAACAACTGAGGCGCATACCCTAAGTAGAGATCTCCTTTTGTGGGTAAGGCACCTGTTTTGTAGTCCAAAATCTCATAACCACCCCCTTTTAAATGATCGATTCGATCGGCTTGTGTTTTTAACTTAAAAACCCCACCAGACATTTTAAACTCTACTTCTCCCTTAACTTCACTATGGCTCTTTTCAATGAGTGATCGACGCTCTTTCTCAGTGGCTAAAAACCAGTCAATGATTCGTTCAAAGCGAGATTCCCAGAAGGGTAAAATCCCGGGAGTTTGAAAGCTTTTATCAAAGCTGCGCCGCCCAAGACTTAACAGATGTTGCCTCGTTTCTTCCCCTTGGGGATCGAGATTCTCACGTACGTAGCAGTCCAGGATCTGGTGGATCAAAATCCCAAAATCCATGGCCTGAAGGGGCATGTCTATGGGATCTAATGCTCTTAACTTTAAGATGTGCCGAGCGTAGAGACTATAGGGATCCCGCATCCACGTTTCTATATCTGTAACGGATAAGGATCTTGGACGCGCAGATAGTGGCGGGCAAGGCGCAGGAGGCCGAGTTCGGATGAATCGGCTTGGAAAATCCAAGGACTCGATTAAACATGGAAGGTCCTCCCGCCTAGGGAGTTCACGGCCAAAATACGACAGAAATATGGACAGATCCGTAATCCATCTAGCCTGTAAAGTCATGGTTCCCTCAACCCGTAGCGACCGAGTCATCACTGCTTCTTTCGCAGAAAGAGCTTGGCAAAAATCAAAAGCCGCTTGGCCCAATTTATGCTGGTGGGTCAATAAACCCAATTTTTCACGCATGGAATGTGTCATCCAAGGATCATGGGCCTCTGCTGGGGGCCAAACCCCTTCGTTGAGCCCCCCAAGTATAACGAGATCTGCATGTTGGAGGCGCGCCTCCATTAACCCCAAAATAGAGATGCGCGGATGATCTCCCAATGGCATCCTATATAACTCTGCATCAAGGAACGATTTTAAAAACACATGATATTCGTGGAAGGAAATATCTGGAAAAGTGCGCGCATCTTCCATGAGTCCCTCCAAAAAGGGTTTGATAACTTCCCCCTCTTCATTAGTCCAAGGCGTGTGAAGGAACGATTCCACAAGTCTCATATGAGCCTGCAATAAATCCTGAACCGATCCTTTACCCGTCGTCATACAGCTGGCAAAGACATCCATTTTTTGGGAAAGGCCGTCCAGAAATTCCATTAAACTAGAATAGTCATGTTCCGAAAAACGCTCTTTCTGATTTTCAAGCCTCTTAAATAATCCTGATAAACCGGGCGCTGGGCGAAGTCCTCTCAAAAGGGTTCTCTCCAGCTTTCTGATGAGTTTTAAGGGGACATCTTTCATCAATGGATGCTTAAGGGCGCTTAAGAATGGTATAGGGGAAAAATCATCCAGAAACATTTCTGACAAACACAGGAGAAAACTTCCCAATTGGGTTCTGGAGAGGGGCCTACCCGCTGAATCATCCACAGACACATCCCATCGATTCATCTCTACAGCCACGCGCTGGGCAAGGCCTCGGTCGGGCGTCACAAGAGAGATTGTCTTTCCTGGGACCTCTAGAGCCTCGCGAATAAGAAGTGCAATACTGATGGCTTCCTCGTGTAGGTTTGAACATTCAATATATTTGAGCCCTTGGAGAGCATCGTCTATGTTGCCGGTGTAATTCTTCCATACATCGCGCCCGGCCTCCGGATGCATAACGTGATGCAAAAGCTCCTGAAGCGAGGCAGATACCTGTAGAGAAGTGCCTGAATAGGCTTTTAAATGCGTAGAATTTGAAGGATCCGTTTTGAGAACCTTCAAAAAAGGAACAAATACATATTGTGGATGTGCCGGCGTCAGTGCCCTCCATGTATCTGGCCATAAGGTCGCATCAAATCCATCGAGAATCACCTGTCCCTTTGAAAGCTCCATAATCTGGGTGAGAAACTCTGTCACAGCTGGGCGCAGACCTGCAGAGACAACAGCAATGACTGGAGCCTCAGGAGGATTTTCGACCCACCTCTTTTTGTAAGATTCAACGAAAATCTTTTGCCGTACGACGCTATCTTGAGCTTTCTCTTCCTCTAAAATCTGCGGCCAATGCTGGGTAATAATTTGCAAAAAGCTTAGTACTTTTTGCCAATGCCAAGCATAATCTTCCGGCACAAGAGACTCGAGATCCTGAAATGATATGCCCTCAATCTGGAGTTCAACCAAAAATGCCAAAAGATCTCCGGACAATTTTAAAGAGGACGATAGAGGTGATTGACGCGTCATTTGAAGACTCAACTTTGATAAAAGCGTCGTCAAGAGAATCCGGGCTCGGGACTTAGAAATGGGTGGATATAATCCGTCCGCGTCCTCAAAAAACAATAGATCTTCTTCCCATGTTCCCAACGGTCTGATTTGAGGAAGAAAAAGCGGTTTGTCACTGGCCAATTCCATAAAATGGTTTCTAAGAACGCGACAAGCACGACGGGTGGGCAGGAAAATCTGAGTCTGAGCCAATGTGATAGGATCTAACGTTTGGCTTAGGTTATGGGCTAGAGTTCTCAAGATAGGGGCACCAAAAGGAGACGCAAAAACAGCGGTGGATTCTGATTTAGTAGAATCCTTTAATGCTGAAAAGTCGTTGGCGTGTGCTGGCAAAACCATTTTTGGGCAATCTCATATGCTTTTGGAGTGCCGACATGAAACCAGGTTCCCTCTGCATCTACAACCCCAAAAAGTCGTCCTTTTTTCTCGGCTTCATCATAGAGAGCCTTGAGAGAGAAAGCCCCCGATTTACCCTCAAATATCTTTGGGTTAAGGATTTGAATTCCGGAGAAAAGATAGGGGGCTTCTGGTGCATCGTGTCGCCAGGTAAGTTTTCCACTCTCATCTGAAAAATAGTCTCCCGGGCCATCGTAGCCAGCCACAGACTTGGGCGGTAAAAGGAGCAACAGAACGTCCATCTCAGATTTCTGAAAAGCCTGGCATAGTGTAAAGAGAGGCTGAGCCCCTTCCCACGTTATATCACTATTGAGGACCAAGAATGGATCGTCACCTAACAATGGCAATGCCTTCAGCACTCCACCACCCGTTTCCAGCAAAGTGGATTCATGGGACAATAAAATATTAGGTCTCTGCCGCTCTTCCAAATGTGCTTTTATCTGATCAGCCTTGTGGTGAGTATTCACCACGACGGTATTAATGTTTGCCTGTTCCAAGGCATCTAAAGATCTATCCAAAAGCGTCCTTTCGCCAATGCTGAGCAATGGCTTGGGTGTTCTAAAGGTTAAAGGCTGCATACGGATTCCAAGTCCTGCCGCAAGGATCATGGCCTTCATTGGATAGCTTGATGACATGATCCTACGCCAACTCCAACTTCTCTTCTTCACGGAAAGGATATATATGTGCCTTAATCCACTTATCCAAGTCTTTTAAAGCCGGATGAGACAAGTCTTTCTCAATCCACTTCCACACACGTGGAATAAAAGTTAGATAGTCTTTCTGGTTATCTCGAACGGCTTTTCGCGCAAAAATACCCAAAATCTTGAGGCTCCGTTGGACCCCTAAAATATTATATGAGGTTTCAAAAGACTCCGGATCTATGCCCGGATTTGCTTCAATGTAATTTTTCTTAAGAGCAAGGCTCATTTGCTCAGGAACATCGCGACGGGCATCTTCCAAAAGCGACACCAAGTCATATGAAACGGGTCCAAGGAGGGCATCTTGAAAATCCAACAAACCACACTTGTGAATATCTTCCCCATCGTCACAAACCATCAAATTGTCCACGTGATAGTCTCGTAGAACAAGGGATTGAGGCACGTTTCGCGCTAAAGGAAAAAGTCCCAAAAGGATTTCTTGATAAGACTGTTTCGCAGCATCCGAAAGTTCTTGGCGAATCCAATGAGGACAATACCAATCTAGAAACAAATTTGCTTCCTCTAAAAGCGCCACATCATCATACTGATTTAGGGGTTCTTCAGAAGTATCATCCGTCGAAAAGGATTTATGTAAATGCAGTAAAACATTTACCGCATTGTCATACAGCGGCTTTGGATTCATTCCCCTGTTAAGGCAATTGGTAAAGGTCTTGTCTCCAAAATCTTCTATAAGGAGAAGTCCTTTTTCGTGATCTGAAGCTAAAATCTCTGGAGCACGGAGACCATAACCTTCCAACAGCTTCCCCACTCTTTCAAAAGCTGCCGTATCCTCATGGGGTGCTGGTGCATCCATTAAAAGAACCGTTCTTTTGGAAATTTTATCCGACAGGCGATGGTAAGTTCGGAAAGAACAGTCCCCTGAAAGAAAAGCTATATGTGCCTTATCCCAACCAACACTGGCCAAAAAATCCTGCTTCTCTTTTTCTCTAACCTCTTTGGGAGATGGCGTTAAATAATGTGTCATAAAATGTTATATCTCTTTATTATTAAATAATTTTTCTAAACGTTGACACCAACCTTGGTATCCTGTCAACACAACATTTCGCACCTCTTCCATACTTCCCCCCTCGGGAATAATAATTTCTATCTGCAGATGCTCTCTCGGTAACATGCCTTCCAAACGTTCTGGCCATTCAATTAATGAAACCCCTTCTGCAAATGCCTCTTCAATGCCTAATTCATATACTTCCTCTGGATCTTTTAAACGGTATAAATCGAAATGCCAAACCATAAATTCAGAAAAGGGATAGGTCTGAACCAGAGTGAACGTAGGACTTGGAACCTCTTGACTTCTCAGGCCCAGAGCCCCCATAAAGAACTTGGCAAATGTGGTCTTACCAGATCCCAATTGTCCTTGAAGCGTCAGGATATCTCCTGTCTTCATAGACTGAGCCAATTTCTGGGCAAACCCATCCATATCTGCAAGGGTGGCAAGCCTAATGTTTTTAGTGCACGTCTTTTCCATGGCTATTGTTCTAATGGGTTAAAGATGAAGCTGCAAGAATCGATTGAATAATTTTGGAGGACTTCCATGAGCAATAATGCCTTTGATCACAAAACCGATGTTTTAATTATCGGATCGGGACCCGTGGGGCTTTTTGCCATCTTTCAATGTGGCATGCTGAAGATGAAATGCCATGTGGTGGATACACTGGAAATGATTGGAGGCCAATGCACGGCCCTATATCCGGAAAAACCCATCTATGATATTCCAGCTTGGCCAGAGATTTCTGGTGGAGATTTGATCAAGAATCTAGAAGAACAGGTGGCTCCTTTTAATCCCGTATACCACTTGAATCAACAAGTGGTCGAAGTCAAAGAAGGTGCTGAAAAATCGTGGATTGTCACCACCTCCATAGGGACGAAGATTCATACAAAAGCAATCATTATTGCAGCAGGTGTCGGTGCCTTTGGGCCCAATAAGCCACCCCTTGAGAATCTCGAAGCTTATGAAGGCAAAAGCGTTTTCTATATGGTTCGCAACAAAGAATCCTTTCGTGGCAAACGCATTGTTATTGCCGGTGGTGGCGACTCAGCACTAGATTGGTCCATTGCCCTTGCAGATATTGCTGAACACATTTCCGTGATCCACCGTCGGCCAAAATTTCGTGGGGCCCCTGAATGTGTAGATAAACTTCATAAGCTCGCCGAAACACCCAAGCTGGATATTGTAACGCCCTATCAACTTCAGGGATTAGAAGGAAATGCACAAACAGGACAGTTGGACGCAGTCATTGTTAAAGATTTAGACAACAATGAAAAATCCATAAAGGCAGATGTCCTATTGCCATTTTTTGGCCTGTCCATGAACCTGGGCCCCATCGCCACTTGGGGACTCAATATGGACAACAGCCATATCAAAGTTGATCCCTCCACATCGGAAACAAGCACACCTGGTATCTTCGCCATTGGAGATGTCGTTCACTACCCGGGTAAGCTTAAGTTGATCTTGACTGGATTTTCCGAGTCCGCTTGTGCTGCCCACGCTATCCACCCCCTCGTTCATCCTGGGGAAGCCCTCCACTTTGAGTACTCCACCACAAGCGGTGTTCCCAAGATTGCATAGCAAATGTGTCTAGAAAACGGACGAAGTGCGGGTTATCCTTACGTCTGAGTTTTTCTGGGCTTAAAACGCCGCTTCTTTATAATTAGGCTGCCACTCAGCAAGGTGATGAGCGCGCCTGAAAGGATAATGATAACGCCCAACGTTTGAGCGATATTTATCTGTTCTCCCAATAAAATCACCCCGAAGATTACAACAAATATTGGCTCTAGAACCGAGAGTATGGATCCTTTTTCTGCGCTGATTCTTTTCAATCCTTCTAGCAAAAACAAAATGGGGAATGCTGTGCAGATGGTCCCCACTGCAATAATATTGAACCAAAGGTATGCAGTGGTTGGAATGGAAAAACTGTTTTCCCCTACGGCAAATACTAAACACAACAGAGCGCTACTTAGAGAGACCATAAGAGATGACGTTTGCGGTGAAAGGGATATTTTCTTACTCGTTATTATATAACCAGCGTAGAACACAGCTGCCAACACGCCGGCACCGATCCCCACCATATCAAATTTAAATTCGTGCATATCAACCAATAGCACCATTCCAACAATGATCATAAAAAGAGCGATGTAATATAATTTGTTAATGGAAGCACGACAGAATAACCCATTGTAAAGAATAATAATTGCAGGGTAAGTAAAAAAGAGTACCATGGCGAATCCCGTCCCAATGTATTGACTGGAGATAAAATAAATTATGGCCGCCAAACAATAGAATAGTCCTCCAAAAACAAAAGTTTTCAGGAGTTCTCCTGATCTCTCACGGATAGTTTTTAGCTTGGGTAAAAGAATCAGTAGAAGGGTTATGCTTGATACTAAAAACCTCCAAAACAACATATTACTAATGGAAAAATTGGCATTTATGATCGTCATACCAAAGTAACCAAGAAGGCCGTAAAAAAGTCCCGAAATGATGGCAAATGCGGCGCCCTGATGCTCAGGAGATATAGAATTTCTCATCGATCTCATTACTACTTTAGTTCAAATGAATATGACGAGTAGATCCTAGCACTCTGGCAATTCCACACACAAGAACTTCGTGTTCTAAGACGTATAACTTGCTTAAAATGATTTGGTCGTTTTCAGAATACATCATAGGTAATTTCTTAATATTGAAAATAATTATCCAAACAATCCCTTTTAGAAATCACAATAAAAAGTTTATTTTTTTGTGTGAAATTCACCCTAAACATTAACAAATATTGACATTATGTAATGTATTTGTATATTAGTGTTGATTTCAATATTGAATTTATTAGGAGTTTTCCATGCGTTTCCCCAAAATAATTGAATTGCTAACTATCAGTGCAGTGCTTTTCTCAGGATTTGAAGCCTCTTCAAAACTTGGCGACGCTGAAAGTAACAGCATGAGAGACGAGGTTGATTTAATCGCACAACAACTTCGCCCAGCCGATTTTATTCAGCTTTTATCAGAGGGACAAATGGGAGAATTGACTGTTGAAAGACCTGGGCATTATTCTGCGGGAGTGCTTGCTATTAAGAGATTTCTAAATGATCCTTCGGAAACTGATAAAGACAAGTTTTTAGAAGTGCTCAACGAGTTTATGGCAACTTGCTCTGTTTCTGGAGACTGGGGAAGAGTTGCAGGGGATCTCCTTGCCGAAAGTATCCTTCTCGGCATGGGCATCCAACCAAAAAAGAAGCCTGAAGAAGTTGGAACGTTTGTTCCCTCCTGGCACTTTGCAGATACAAATATTCCAACAAGCGAATCTGTAATCGTCTCTGAAACCGATGGAGAAGAAACGTGGAAAATTGATCTTGCGAAAGACCACTCGGTAATGGCTGGCGCAAGTGCTGCCAAGATGCTTTTAGACGCTGGAACCGCAGAAGACCATCTTCTGTTAGCAATGGGATTACTGGGAGATAACGACTCTCTCCGTAAAACTGTTAATCAGGTTGCCTCTGACATGGACGCCCCCTCAGGGCAAGCCTTCATGCAAACACTACTTGTGCTGAACCAACACCTTAAAGTGTTTGTAGAAGGAACAAAATTTGTCCCTGCAAAAGCCCTCGCAAGATTAGGAACGTTTCTCGCCATGTGCCGACATCCTGAAGATTTACAAGGAAGAAAAGAGTTTCAAAAGACATTTTTCGATGAAATTGTAACCATGGTTATTGATAGTATTACTCGAGAGACATTTAACGCATTCGAAAAAAATGAAGAATTTGATGAAGTTAAAGAGGAATGGCCTGGAATCACTAACGCTGGGAAGAATAGTATTTTGGAAGCATATGGAGCGCCCCGTAGTTATCTCGAATATGTTTTTGGATCTCTTGATGGCCTGCTGGAAAACTTTTTCTCTGGACGGCTAAGAACTTCAAATGAACATTATTATTCGGATGCAGAGGCGTTATCTGAGTTTACTGAAACTCTAGAGTATTCTGGTGCCGCTTATGAAAAAGTAGTCGCCCATGTTCAACAGATTTTTCCTACGTGGGGTGATTTTGTAAGTGCTGAGGAAAATTATGGGGCCTTTAATATTTTCACGACGGTGAGGGATACCTTAAATAGAACAGGGGGATTTCCTACTCCGGAAAGATTTTTGCAGGAAATGGGCCGCGATTGGATTACTGATCCCGAAGAGTAATATTTCCAGAAAAACGGAATATAAAACGAAATATATAAAGCGCCTCTTTCATTCTAGAGGTGCTTTTTTTTGTTGTCTAAAATCTTTACTTTGAAATCAGCTTTCTAAATGGCTTCCTTCAAGGCGGATTTTCCCGGTTTAACCCGAGGCAAATCGAACTTATTCCACACATCATCTAGAGCAGCGATAAGTTGCTGAATCATCTCATCCGTATGAACCACGGATGGGGTTAAGCGGAAACGTTCTGTTCCTTCAGGTACTGTGGGATAGTTGAGAGGTTGCACATAGATTCCATGTTGATCGACCAAGTGGTCTGCTGCCTTGCGGCATAGGTGTGCTTCACCGATGATTACTGGCACAATGTGACTGGCCTCATCCATAAAAGGAATAGAGATATTAGCCAATCCTTCTTTTACTTTCTTCACTTGTTCTTGATGTCGGAGACGCTCAAACTGACTCTCCTTTAAGTGTTGAACACTAGCTTGAGCAGCAGCCGCCAAGGCCGGTGGCAATGATGTGGTAAAAATGAACGAGGGAGCAAAACAACGGATAAAATCAACTAAAGTTCGGGAAGCAGCAACGTATCCTCCCATTATTCCAAAGGCCTTTCCAAGAGTTCCCTGTATAATGGAGATTCGATCAAGAAGCCCGCGCTCTTCAGCCACCCCACCACCACGTGCCCCATAGAGGCCAACTCCATGCACCTCATCCAGATAAGTCAGAGCATTGTATTTTTCCGCAAGATCACAAATCTCAGCAATAGGAGCAATATCTGCATCCATAGAGTATACGGACTCAAAAGCGATAATTTTTGGTCGGGTAGGGTCCAGCATATGAGCCCCCTTTAAGAGGCTTTCTAAATGTTCTAGGTCATTGTGTCTAAAAATATGCTTCTCGGCATTGCTGTGACGAATTCCTTGAATCATGGAGGCATGATTGGCCTCATCAGAAAAAATAATACAATTAGGAAGCTTTTTACCCAAGACACTCAAGGTTGCTTCATTAGCTACATAACCAGACGTAAATAAGAGTGCAGCTTCTTTTTTATGAAGATCGGCAAGCTCCTCTTCTAATAAAACGTGAAAATGACTGGTTCCAGAGATATTCCGAGTCCCCCCTGCACCAGCACCGACTTCCTTCATGGCTGTTTCCATGGCCTGCAGAACCGACGGATGTTGTCCCATAGCAAGATAATCATTGCTGCACCAAACAACAACCTCTTCCACACCATTTGGGCCATAATAGTGAGCTTTGGGAAATTCCCCTTGGCAACGTTTTATATTGGCAAACACACGATAGTTACCTGCAGCTTTCCACTGAGTTAATGCATTCTCAAAATATTGTTCATAATCCATAGGGCCTATCCAATAGCCGTCCTGTCGATTTCATTTCTGGTATCTTTCTACACCATGTCATTTTTAAATGATAGGGAGATTCCCCACTTACTCTCCAGAAATGATTTCCGCCTTAGAGATAACTCTCGGGGGAACGGTTATCCCCAAAATACCCGCACTTTTCTTATTGATATAGGTCCCCGCAGCTTTTGTTTGGACAACCGAAATTCCGCCAGGATTTTCTCCCCTTAGGACGCGCGCCAAAAGCCGAGCCACTTGGAGTCCTTGTTCGAAGTGACTTATGCCCACGGTCCCAAGAGCCCCTAGCCGAACCCCCTCCGAATCACTGGCAAAAACGGGAATCTTCTCTTTGTGCGCAACAGCAATCACATTTTCCAAGGCCGAGACAACCGTATTATCCAATGGGATATATATAGCGTCCACCTTCGGCAGTATTGCTTGAGTCGCCGTCAAAATTTCCGTAGCTTTAGCCACCGGCATTTCAACGATTTGTATATTAGGCGCGATTTTTTTAAGGTAGTCTACTTGAGCAACAGAATTTGCTTCCCCAGGGTTGTACAGAACCCCTAAACTTTTTAGATTTGGCAGAATTTGTTTTATCAGTGCTACTTGCTTTTCCATGGGGGGGAAATCCGTTACCCCAGTCACGTTTGAACCTGGCTTTTCTAGACTCTTCACAAGTTTAGCTGCTATGGGATCTGTTACCGCCGCAAAAACAATGGGAATAGCATGCTCTCGATCTGCAGATTTTGCCGTTTGAGCCGAAGGCGTCGCGATGGCCATAATGGCGTCCGGTTCTTGCCCCACAAATTTCTGAGCAATTTGGGCTGCCAAGGAAATATTCCCTTGAGCATTCCCCTGGAGAACCGTCAAATTTTTACCTTCTATAAATCCCTCTTTTGCAAGCCCCTCTAAAACACCATCTCGAACAGCATCGAGAGCTGGGTGTGAAACAATTTGAGTAATGGCGAGGGTTTTAAATTCTTCCTGTGCGTAAGCACCAGAGAACAAAAAATTAAAAAGCACTAAGAAACCAATCGCCCTCAAGCAGCCTTTCCCAGACCAAGGACATTTCTGGAACTTCTCAATATTTATGCGCATCATTTTTCTCATTCCAAAGCCTTTGTGGCTTTCTTAATAATTCCATCGGGAATGGCTATATGAATTTTTTTGGCGGTTTTTATGTTGAGAGTTAGCTCGGGTATATTAGAGATAATAGGAGCAACTTGTGCCACATTTTGACCAGAAAGTAATTGAACTACTAAGCCGCCTGTATCTCGACCAACCTCATATTGATTGTTCGCGAGAGCAGCAAGTGCTCCTCTTTCCACGGATTCACCATCACTTGTAAAAATTGGAATTTTATTCTCATAGGATACCTTCAAAACCCCATCGAGTCCTGAAACGACTGCATTGTCATTGGGAATATATATGGCTTCGACTTTTCCAACGAGAGACTCTGCCACAGACCGAACCTTGTTGGAAGAATCTGCTGGGGCCAATTGAAGCGTAATGCCCATTTTGGTCGCCAACTCATCAAGTGCTTTCACCTGATTTATAGAATTTACCTCTCCTGGGTTGTATATTACACCCAAATTTTTGAGGTTCGGGATCAAATTTTTGATCAAAGCAATCTGAGCATCCACAGGAGGAAAGTCGATGGTTCCCGTCACTTTTGAAGTGGAAAGATCAACACGTTTTAAAAGTTTTGCCCCTACGGGATCAGTGACCGCGCTAAAAACCAGCGGAATATCCGTTTCCTTGACTGCCGAGAGAACAGATTGGGCTGAAGGTGTTGTGATCGCCACAATAGCATCGGGATTTAACCCCGCAAATCGCTGCGCTATTTGTGCAGAAAGTGCAATGTTTCCCTGGGCGTTATCGTAAACTATCTCCACTTTTTCACCCGTTTCCTTCTCAAAGGCAGCAAGCTCATGAAGAACGCCCGCTCTAATTTTATCCAAGGAAGGATGCTGCGTGATTTGTGTGATAGCAACGACTTTTTTTGCTAGCGAGCCCTCTATAGAAAGAACAGCTGACAAAGTAAAGATGGTTAAAAAAGTAAAAAGTTGTTTAAGAGTTAATTGGGTTTTCATGATTAAGACCTTTCTGAGAGAGAGTTAAAATAGACGCAGCACTAGGGTAGTTGCAATACCACCATCGCCCCTCTCTCCAATAATAAGCCTTATGTATAAAACCGTTCTCTAACATTTCATATCCTTAGCTATGAGTTTTTAACGCTTAGCAAAAGCCCTATTCAATGTCAATGTGTAACTCAAACAAGCCAAGGAAGGATAAAAATATGTTTTGCAAATCCGACAAGAAACAAAGGGGATTTTGGGGATGGTGGAAAGGGAAGATTGCTGAACATATAGCTGTCATTCTACTGATACTAAAAGGATATAGGATCCTCCAGTGTCGATATAAAACTCATGTTGGAGAAATTGATATCATTGCCACTCGAGGGAAACTTTTGATCATGGTCGAAGTAAAATACAGGCCTAATTTATTACAAGCTTCTGAGTCGGTTACCTTTCAGCAAAGAAAGAGAATTGAAAAAACCTCAACATATTTTTTGTCTCATTTCCCACATTTTGTTAATCATTCTATCCGATATGACGTTATTTTGTTGACGTCTAACCATTGGCCAGTACATTTGAAGGGTGCTTGGTTATAAGTTTATTTTGGAGTTTTTCAACGTGTCTAAAAAATTTTCCCCACTAACAATTCGCTTAATGACTTTTTTTGGTTTAGGAAGCAGCCTGTTGTTTCTTTCAGCCTGTGAACCCGTGGCCCTTGTCAGCACGGGAGCAACCGTTGTGAATACTTCAGCCCAAGAACGTGGATTTTCAGGCTTCGTCAGTGACTCAGATATTCGCGTTCAGATAAATTACACGTGGTTCAAAAAGAATGTAGACATGTACCGCCAAGTCAATCTTTCCGTTCAGAGCGGACGAGTTCTGTTAACCGGAGCAGTTTCAAATGAGGAAGCAAAAGAAGATGCCATGCGCCTTGCTTGGCAAGCCGATGGTGTTAGAGAAGTCATCAACGAGCTTGATGTTTCCGATGAGCAAACTATTGGTGAATCAATAAGCGACGCCTGGATTTCTACTCAGATCAGAAGTGAATTAATCTTCACCGAAGACGTCAGCTCCTCCAATTATACGGTTCATACTGAAAATGGTGTCGTGTATCTCTTAGGAGTCGCTCTCAACCCCGAAGAATTGGATAAAGTCATTGAGGCTGCTCGTACAACAAGCGGTGTCGTAAAAGTGGTAAATTACGTACGCTCTTTGGACGATCCCATTTTCAAAACAAAACCAAACCCACCAGCATTTGAAGAACGACCCGTGATAAAAAAGGGCATAAATAAAAGTTTGAAACGCACCTCTAAAGCGGCACTCCGTCAGGTCTCCCTTAAGAGGACAAAGAGAGGCGTCAAACAGAACAACGCTCCATCAGCACCCACCAATTCAAGGCTTCCAGAAGTATCTGCCACCCCACTTGACCCGCAAGCCAGAAGAGTCTAGGTCGGCATGTCCCTTTTTGTTGCCATTCAAATGGATCCCATTGAGTCCATTAATATTCAAACGGATTCAACATATTTACTGGGGCTAGAAGCCGAAAAAAGGGGACATCACCTTTTCTACTATACGCCGGAGAATTTGATTTTTTCTGATAACCAGCTAAAAGCATATGGGCATCCCCTTTACTGGAGAGAAGATAAATCCGACTATTATACCCTGGGAAACCCCCAAACTGTCTCCTTAAACGAATATGATGTTGTTCTGATGAGACAGGATCCGCCTTTTGATATGGCGTATATAACGGCCACTTATCTTTTGGAGCACCTCAAAGAGACAACTCTGGTTGTAAATAACCCCCGTGAAGTCAGAAATTCTCCCGAGAAACTTTTAGTGACACACTTTCCTGACCTCACACCGCCTACTCTCATCACTCGGAATAGAGAGGAAATCACCGCTTTTCGAAGCAAATATGATGACATCATCGTCAAACCCCTATACCTCCATGGCGGGAAAAACATCTTTCATATCAAACCCCATGATGACATGTTCTGGCCAATTGTAGATTTGCTCAGTGAACAGAAGCGTGAGCCCCTTATTTTTCAAAAATACTTTCCAAGTATTTCGACAAAGGGAGATAAGCGCGCAATCCTTATTGATGGTAAACTTGTAGGCGCTTTTTCGCGTATTCCTCCCAATGGCGATTTCCGAGCCAATACTGTCCTAGGGGGATCCATAAAGAAAACTCAACTGACCACACGAGAGACGGAAGTTTGCAATAAAATTGGGAAGTTCCTATCAGACCACGAGCTTCTATTTGCCGGCCTTGATCTTATAGAAGAACATGTCATTGAAATTAACGTTACGTCCCCAACGGGCATCGCTGCTCTAAATCAGCTGAATAATGTGTCCGTCGAAAGCATCTTTTGGGATACGATTGAATCTTCTATCAGTCCACCATAATATTTACTAAGTTAATCAGGAAGGTAATATGCATGCACGTACAAATACTGTGGCATTTCAAGGAATCCAAGTTCTAAGAATTGACACTCAAGTCCAAATCTATACAGGGGGGAATGTCTCCTTTAATATCGTTGGACTCCCAGACAAAGCCGTGGCCGAATCCCGAGAACGCATACGCTCGGCCCTATACGGGATGGGGCTCTCTCTCCCTCCCAAAAGAATTGTCGTGAATTTATCTCCCGCAGATGTTCAAAAAGAAGGAAGCCATTACGATCTTCCGATCGCTCTAGGGCTTCTCGCAAGCATGAATACAATTCCCATTGAAGAAGTCGCGAGATACTCGGTCTTGGGAGAATTAGCCCTGGACGGTCGCATCAGTTCTGTTGTTGGCATTCTGCCGGCCGCTATTGATGCTGTAAGTCAAGGATTGGGGCTGATTTGTCCTGAGTCCTGTGGCAAAGAAGCAGCCTGGGCCCATGATCTAGAAATTCTTGCCGCCCCGACACTATTATCTCTCGTCAACCATTTTCATGGCCGACAAATCCTTTCCAAGCCAAGCATCGAACTTAAACAGGAAGAAACGACTCAACCAGATCTGAAAGATATCAAAGGACAGGAAACAGCAAAACGCGTCTTGGAAATTGCCGCTGCGGGCGGACATAACATGTTGATGACCGGCCCCCCCGGTTCTGGAAAGTCCATGTTGGCAAGTCGCTTGTCTAGCATCCTTCCTCCCCTTTCTCCCAGTGAAGCTTTGGAAACCAGCATGATCCACAGCCTTATGGGGCATCTGAGAGATGGTAAAATTATAAGAAATCGCCCCTATCGCGACCCACATCATTCTGCATCCCTCCCAGCACTTGTGGGCGGGGGACATAGGGCTCAACCTGGAGAAATCTCTCTAGCCCATAATGGAGTCCTCTTTTTGGATGAGCTGCCTGAATTCTCAAGACAAACTTTGGAGTCCCTTCGGCAACCTCTGGAGTCCAGAAAAATCATCGTTTCTAGAGCCAATGCTCGGGTTACATATCCTTCCAAATTCCAGCTAATTGCTGCCATGAACCCCTGCCGGTGTGGATACATGGATGAACCTAAGCGTGCCTGCAGTCAAGCGCCTAAATGTGGGGAAAAATACCAAGCAAAGATTTCCGGTCCTTTATACGATCGTATAGATCTTCATGTGCATGTTCCTCCTCTCTCGCCCTTTGATTTGGAAGGAACTTCTCCCCGGGAAAAAAGCGCTGATGTTTCCAAACGCGTCTTTGCAGCACGCCAACTACAAATTGAGCGATTCAAAAAGCGGAATTTACTCCAAAACATCCGTACGAATTCAGAAGCTGACGGTGAGATTTTGATGGAAATTGCCACCCCTGATAGAGATGGAATTGATCTCCTCAGAGAAGCGACTCAAAAACTAAATTTATCTGGGCGAAGCTATCATCGAGTCCTTCGTGTGGCTAGGACAATTGCAGACCTGGCTTGCCAAGAGGATATTCATCGAATTCATATTGCCGAAGCTCTTGCCTATCGCCGATATTGTTAAAGTATCCTCATTCTGCTTTTGCTACGAAGTTGAGAGGACCGCAGCCGTTTGAGAGTGCTTTTCAGTGGAAACTGATTCTTTCTGAGTACTGGGGAAACGACTCTTCAAAAGACACGCTCCTAAGATCAGCCAAAAGCTTCGCTGATACAACATATCATGCACAGTACAAAAAATTCCCATTGCACACATTATTAAAAGCGTGACTCTATCAGTTAAAAAACCCTCATTCCTCACATTCCACAAAGATTGTCTAAGAATCCAAAAGAACCCGCCACTGAAAATGAGAAACCCGACAATACCAGATTCTGCCAAAAGCCATCCTATTGAACTATGGATTACAATTGGAATGCCATCTACTCCCATGTGTGTGCTAATAAATTTCCCAATTCCAGAACCAAATATTGGGGTTTCCTGAAACATTTTCAATGCATCAACGAGGGTCTGCATTCGCTCTCCATCAGAGTTCATTCGGAAAACCTTCTTTACAACCTGAAAAGAATAACGTACGGCGCCACTTGTTGTCATAGAATTCATAAAAAAGGAAATGACATGTGGCAAAGTTGCTATGGCAGTTGCTAAAAGTGCTATTTTCCCCAAGAGTATAACTTTCAAATAGCGAAAATAAATACTTAAAATTATGAGACCAGTTGCAACGCAATATCCAACCCTAGACTTAGCATGAAAAAGCCCTGCTAATATAATTGCTGTCAAAATTATCCAAGTAAACCTTTTCATATTTGCATACTGATCTGCATCCCCTTTAAAAGCTGAGAAGGCAATTGACGCACCAATTAAGAGCTGAAAAGAAAATGCATTAGGATTTTGAACAAATCCCAGTAACTGTGAATTTCTTACGAAATATTGTGTGCTTCCTCCCACGTTAATCGTTACCATTTCTATGAAGCCAAGCAGAACAACTCCTGCAAGTGCAAAGACGAACGTCCGCGAAAATGTTGTGAAAGCACTGAGACCTGCTTCTGATATGATAAGTGCTCCGGTTCCCACGTACCCAAGTATGATAAACCAACCTACCAACCGATTGTAGAAAGCCCAATTGACAAATCCATAGTCCAGGTAGCCAATTAAAAAAGACAAACATATTATTGAGGTAGCCCCCACCAAAAGCAACTCAATGCCTTGAATTCTCAAAAATTCTTTCCTATTTTTCTGCTGGATATAGCGAAAAAGAAAAACAAACCCTCCGACAATTGCAATAGGATCAGCTAAATTCACACTCAAGATATTGTTGCCAAATGGGATGTAAACTTGAAAAAGAACAAGGGTAGCCGCCAAAACGGGTAAAAAGTAGCTTAGGAAACGAGAATAATCCGGACCCGTTTCTTTATATTCATGTTTTTTTGCCTCAGAAACAAACTTGCTCGTGCTCCCTATAATCCAAACTAAAACCATTGAAAGAAACAAAACGAAAAGTGAAAAGAGGCCTACCATCAAGGAAATAGCTAAGGCGTTAGCCTCTAAAAGCCCAAGAACCCCATAAGCGTAGACAGCACTCAGTTCCCTGATTCCCCATCCAGAAAAACTAATTGGGACGCTTGCCACAAACATTATGATTAATGAAGCTGCCGCAAAATCTGCCACATTCATAGAAGGAACAAACGAACTGGCAAGGGCTAAATACCCAAAAAGCATACAGACTTGTGTAAGAAAAGTAAGAATCCCATCTCTCAGCACACTTAGGAGTGTTGAAACATTAAACAAAACACGTACCATCCGTTGAAGAAGATGTGGATTCGCAAAGATGAAAACTAAAGTAAGAATAGAACTTACGGATGCAATCAGGACGATTAAGTCAGTCCCCCCATTAGCAATATCAAGAACTATGTCTTTTGAAAGCCACAAGAGACCTAAAAAGCCAGTTCCCCCTAAAACAAATAGTGATAGAATCCGCTCATAAGCAGTCATCACAATTGTGGAAGATGTTGAAACCCCCATTCTAGACAGAATAGTTGCACGAGAAGCAGTTTGCCCAATAAACTGTAAGAACAAAAGTCCTCCCAGCAACCCATACAAAACGGCCTTAACTGATACTAGAAAGGACAGTTTAAGTTTGAATGTTCTCGCGACAAAATAAAACCTGACACAATTGAGGCACAAATTTAAAAATATCGCCAAAAACGCAATGGATAATACCCCAGGTGAAAATAAAGTTATCGAGGAAAAAATATTCGCAATTGAAATATTAAGGAACAAGTATAGAAATGAAGCAAAAGTGACTCCCACCACAAACAGGGGGAGAAGAAGTTTTGGAGCTTTAAAATTCATCTTCATCTCTCAGTATAACGTCAAACTATGATGCGTATAACAGAAACTTTTCTAAGAAACGACCTAAAACTACATTCCCCTAAAAAGACGACCCTTCTTCTTGCAAAAAGTCCTTTTCCTCCGGCGTAGAAGCGCGCTCTAAGATGTCATTGCGGTGAGGGAATCTGCCAAACCGAGCAATAATATCCCGATGTTGGATAGCATAATCATAACCCTCCGGAATCGATTTGAACAAATCAACACACTTCTCTTGGTCCTCCAACGATTCACTGTGCATGAAGGGCATATATAGAAAATGCCTATGCTCTCTGGATACAAGTTTTTGATTCATCTTATGGTCAATGGCTTTCTTGGCTATTTGTAATGCTCTACTATCTGATGAAAAAGCTTTTTCAGTCCCTCGAAACATATTGCGTGGAAATTGATCTAACAGGATCACCAACGCCAAAGCGCCTTCTGGAGATTTCGTCCATTCATCATACGCACCCTCCATAGCAAAATGATAATGGGACATAAATTTGTGTCTTATCTCTTCATCAAATTCCATATCTTTCATGTACCACTTAGGTTGCATTCCTTCTGCAAACCAGAAGTCGAGAACATCTTGGTATGAAAAATTAGCCATAGAGAATTACCCCTTATTAAAGAGGTATTATCACGACAAAGGTAACAGAAAATCAATGGATAAATTCTTTCTGACTACTCACTTAAAGCAGTGGTGATGCTCGAAGCAGTCTTGGGATAATCAGCCGCATAATCACTCATAATCATATCTACGAGCTCTGTATCCTTCACCACAAATGGAAGAACTTGCTCTCTGTAGCCAATGCTACTTTCCATCTTATCCAGAAATGTCCTTCTCAAACGTTCATGTTTTTTTGCATTTTTTATAACATTCTGAAGCAATCTCCCTTCTGTCTTCGCATGCTTCACCACATCGATTAAAATGAAAGTATCATAGGGATTCAACATCAAATGCGTATCCATGTTCTCCGGATCAATCAGAATTTGACGCGCCACATCTCTATCATGCCCTCGATCGGGATTACGAATTGAAAATGAAGTCGAACTTATTGAAATCACTCCAAAAATAATTGAAATCCCTAAAATAGGGGAAAATAAACGATTCATTTTACTACCTCTAAACAAAAATAAAACACCTCATACTCTAACTTTATTATAAAAACATAAAATTATGACTATAAAAGTGATATTTATACTTTAAAACAAGCGACTGTAACCCCTAGATCCGAGATAGAGAAACAAAAAAGCTCTGAGTACGAGGAAATAGCTGGAAAAGGAGAGAAAAAGGGTTACACTCTTTAGGTGAAAACGTAACCCCTTCTTAAGAAATATTAT
>JABJFC010000075.1 GCA_018662925.1 Alphaproteobacteria bacterium
AAACAGGGGAAAATTGCGCGTGAAGACCAGAAAAACAGTTAAAATTGTGCCTTATGGATTGATCAGTGCAAAAAAATATCATTCTTATCCTTGCATCCTCCGTGAAACTTCCGCACTTTCATAATTTTGCAATTTGCTCACAAGTGTCTTTTTAAAAAAAATTTACCCGATTTTGGTCTCAAAATTACCCCTAAATTCAACAATCATTTTCCCAATTTAAGGAGCCCTACGCCTTATGAACTCTAGTCGAATCCATTCCTATAAAACTTTACTAAAATTCTATACATCTAATTCCTAGATGCCGCAATATAAAATCAATATTTGAATTATATGGCAGAAGGAATATTATGGAGGACATAAGAAGCTACCTTAGTAAATGAAGGTGTTACAAAAGTACAGGAAAGGAAACAAATAATGACTCCTATGAAATTAAAAAGAAGGCTTAATGTCGTGTCAGCTTTATCGACTCATCTGACGCCGAAAATCGTTTCGAGAAATGGTCGGAAAAAAGTCATAAAGGAATCTGTCAAGCGAATGACCATGACCATTATTAATCATCTGAAAGGCAAAAGGGTTCCCGTTTTTATTCCATTCTTAAACGCTCGATCCTTTAAGACCCTCAGCCGGTCCTATCGTGAATGTATTCGCAAGCCCACTGCTAATGGGAATAATCCTGAAGATAAACAGGACATTAGTAGGATGTATCACTAGATCATCCCATAAAGCAGACCGTATTACGCGCTTAAAGTGCTTCACAAAATATAATCGTTTTTGAAAGTCATCATCATGGATCTCACGTCCCTTGCCGAAAGTTGGTTCAACCCCTCAATGGAAGAAGTTAAAGCCATCCATTTTGAAAAGATCATTGAATGCGTAAAGTTTCTCCAGACGTACCTGGTTGTATTAAAGGAAAATGTGTCTCCCCATTTCACTTTTCCCCTTTAACAAACCAGTGCGTGTGTTGGACCCCCCCTCCTCTCTCCCCCCCATGGAGGGGGCCGACACCAACACAGCCCTCCCAAGAGCACTCGAGCTGAAGGTTCACCACCTTCAGCTCCTTTTTCTGAAAGAGTAAAAGCGTTTGGTTTTCTGAAGCGTTTGGTTTTCTGAAAGGATAACATCTGCGAAACTTACCATCGAAAAGTTCCTATATAGGTCGCATCCACTCCCGGAAGAAGTTTCGAAATAAATATTTTTCAGGACTTCATGTTGCCATTTTCGTTGCAACTGTTCATAAAGATGTGAAACATATATGAAGTCGATGGGTTTATTTTTAATAAGGATTGAAAGAAATGGATAAGGAAAAGGCACTCTCAGCAGCACTCAGCCAAATCGAGCGCTCTTTTGGCAAAGGCTCTGTGATAAAAATGGACTCTGATGCAATTGCCAATAAGATTGATTCCATTTCAACAGGATCTTTGGGACTAGATGTCGCCCTCGGCGTCGGGGGACTCCCCTGTGGCCGTATCGTGGAAATATATGGCCCAGAGAGTTCGGGAAAAACAACCCTAGCCCTCCACGTAATTGCCGAAGCGCAAAAAAATGGGGGCATTTGTGCTTTTGTAGATGCTGAGCATGCCCTGGACCCTATTTATGCCGGCAAGCTTGGGGTTAATGTGGATGACCTTTTGGTGTCTCAACCCGATACAGGAGAACAGGCCCTAGAAATTACAGATACCCTCGTTCACTCCGGAGCCCTCGATGTCCTCGTCATCGATAGTGTTGCTGCTCTTGTCCCAAAAGCAGAAATCGAAGGCGACATGGGAGACTCCCATATGGGTCTTCAAGCCCGTCTTATGAGCCAAGCTCTGCGCAAGCTAACAGCCTCCGTCGCCAAAAGCAGATGTATCGTCATCTTCATCAACCAACTGCGCCAGAAAATTGGCGTCATGTTTGGCAATCCCGAAACAACTACCGGTGGAAACGCTCTCAAGTTCTATGCCTCGATCCGTATGGACATTCGACGCATTGGCGCTATCAAAGAACGGGAAAATGTTATCGGAAATCAAACCCGCGTCAAAGTTCTTAAGAACAAAGTAGCCCCTCCCTTCAAAGTGGTCGAATTCGACATTATGTATGGCGAAGGCATTTCTAAAACCGGTGAACTCATTGATCTGGGTGTCACCCACAATATCGTTGAAAAAGCCGGATCCTGGTACTCATACGACGAGCAACGCATTGGACAAGGTCGTGAGAATGCGCGCACGTATCTGAAAGAGCATCCTGAAGTTGCCGCAGAAGTCGAGGAAAAGATCAAAATAGCCTTAGGAAGCATTCCAGGCGCCACGCCAAAGATCACGACAACACCAAAGATTGAGGACACCAAAGCAAAAGAAGCATCCTAAGTCAGTTATTTAAGTCCCTCACCTATCGGATACCTAAATGTTAACAACAACCGACGTCCGTTCGAGATTTATTGATTTTTTTGTTCAAGAGGATCATGAGCCTGTCTCCTCTAGTTCTTTGGTCCCCCAAAATGATCCCACGCTCATGTTTACAGCGGCGGGGATGGTGCAGTTCAAAGACGTCTTTACAGGACTGGAAGAGCGTCCCTATAAACGAGCAGTCACTTCCCAAAAGTGCCTACGTGCCGGCGGAAAGCATAACGACCTAGAACAAGTGGGACATACGTCGCGCCATCATACTTTTTTCGAAATGCTGGGCAATTTTTCCTTTGGAGATTACTTTAAAGAGCAAGCCATTTCCCTAGCCTGGACTTTTCTGATCAAGGATTTAGCTATCCCCAAAGAAAAGCTCCTCATTACAGTTTTTGATCAAGATGAAGAAGCTGCAAAGCTCTGGAAAAAAATCGCCAATCTTTCCGATGACAAAATCATTCGCAATCCGTCCAAGACCGATAACTTTTGGTCCATGGGAGACACAGGCCCCTGTGGCCCCTGCTCGGAAATATTCTATGACCACGGGTCACATATTGCTGGAGGCCCCCCTACGTCTCCCGATGAAGATGGAGACCGATTCGTAGAAATCTGGAATCTGGTGTTCATGCAATACGAACAGCTCAGTTCAGGAAAACGGGAAAATCTCGCGAAACCTTCCATTGATACGGGCATGGGCCTGGAGAGAATGACGGCCGTTCTTCAAGGTGTTCACAACAACTATGACATCGATCTTTTCCAAGCCCTGATCCATGTCATATCCGAGGTAACCAAGACGAAATCAGAAGGTCATGCCTTAACATCCCATCGGGTCATTGCCGATCATTTACGGGCAGCCTGTTTTTTAATTGCCGATGGTATCCTGCCCTCCAACGAAGGCCGCGGGTATGTGCTCCGTCGCATCATGCGCCGCGCTATGCGACATGCTAATATTTTAGGCGCCAAAGATCCCGTTATGTGGAAGCTCGTTCCAGAGTTGATAGCCCAAATGGGCGCTGCCTTTCCAGAGCTTATTCAATCGGAGGCCCTGGCCACTGAAACGCTCAAGCTTGAGGAAGGCCGCTTTCAAGAAACATTAGAGCGTGGCCTTCATTTGCTTAACGAAGAAATCAGCTCAATTTCCAAGGGCGGCACCCTTGCCGGCAATGTGGCCTTTAAGCTCTACGACACTTACGGCTTTCCATTGGACCTGACGCAAGATGTTTTAAAGTCGGAAGGTCTCTCTGTGGATGAGGCAGGCTTCCAAAAAGCCATGGCCCATCAAAAGGCCGAGGCGCGGGCTGCTTGGGCAGGATCCGGCGCTACCAAAACAGATACCCTGTGGTTCGAACTGCGTGATAAATATGGCGCCACCGACTTTCTTGGCTATGAAACCACCCATGCTGAGGGGCTCATCCGCACGATCGTCCACAATGATAAGGAAATCAAAAAGGCCCAGAAAGGCGATACAGTCTCCATTTTGACCAACCAGACTCCTTTTTACGGAGAATCTGGGGGACAAATGGGCGATACGGGTATTTTTCAAACATCTAGTGGGGCCAAGATTTCCATCACAGACACCCTCAAAAAGCTGGGAGATCTCCATATTCATGAGGGAAAAGTTGAAGCTGGATCCATTGCACCCGGCGAAACGGTTATCATGGATGTAGACAATACTCGACGCCTAGCCTTGCGGGCCAACCACTCAGCAACCCACCTTCTTCATAAGGCTCTCAAACGACATCTGGGGGAACACGTAACGCAAAAGGGATCCTTAGTGGCCCCAGACCGCTTGCGCTTTGACTTTAGCTATAATAAGCCCATTTCCGAAAAGGACCTTCATACCATTGAAGAAGAAGTGAACTTGGAAATCCGCATGAACAGCCTCGTGACCACACGCCTTATGACCCCTGAAGAAGCCGTCAAAGAAGGCGCCCTGGCTCTATTTGGGGAAAAATATGGCAATGAAGTACGCGTTGTCTCCATGGGAGATGCCCTATCTGCACAAGACAAAACCTACTCCATAGAGCTCTGTGGAGGAACCCATGTGAGTCGCACAGGCGATATAGGATTCTTAAAAATTACCAGCGAATCAGGCATCGCTGGTGGAATACGCCGCCTGGAAGCCGTAACGGGACAAGGGGCCTTTGATTATATTTCCAAACAGCAAAAGCTTATGGAAGAATCGGCCGCACTTTTGAAAGTCACCCCCAAGAATTTGCCTGAAAAACTGAGGACCCTGATGAAAGACAAAAAGGATTTGGAAAAACAAGTTTCCGACATGCGCAAAGGTTCTTTCCAATCCCAGGGCAAAGAAGATTCAGAAGAGATTGGCGGCATTAAGGTGCTCTCATTTGAGCTTCAAGATATTCCAGCAAAGGATTTGAAATCCCTGGCCGATGAGGCAAAAAAGAAAGCAGGCTCAGGTGTTGTAATCGTCTCCAGTGTGACTGAAGGACGGGTTTCCCTCGTCATCGCCGTAACAGATGACCTGACAAAAAAACTCAGCGCCGTTCCTCTCGTTCAGAAGGCTGCAGAAGTCTTGGGTGGAAAGGGCGGTGGAGGCCGTCCCGATATGGCACAAGCCGGCGGGACGGATCCAAACAAAATCAGGGCCGCCATTACAGACGTGAAGGCCCTGATTAAAAAAGCTTAGTCAATCTCCAGAAAGACGATATATTTAATGACGCGCTTTAACTTCTCGTCATCTATGTCTTTCAAATCATCATCAGCTCGCAAAAGATTGAAAGCGGTGTCGGGATCATCAAAAAGGTCTCGCAGCATACGACCGTTATTTTTAATGATATCAGCCATTGCCACTCCAACTAACCTTACATCGTTCTCCTGAAAAGGAGCCGGCTTCTCTACTGTAACCACTGTCGTCGATGTGGTAGTCGTTGTCGTCGATTCTACGTTTTCACTTAAGGAGCTATCAGGAACAATATTTGTAGAGGGAGCCCTAAAATAATGGGAGCAAAAATAAGAAATAGGGTCCAGGCTATCATCGCACGGGCCGATGTTGTTATCAAAAACACCTGTTTTGTCCACAGAAGAAAAGAATTTCTTCTCTTCTTCCGGAGTCAAATTTTTGTCGCGAGTAGATACTGCCCATTTCGTATTACTATAGGCGCCCTTACCCATTATCTTATCCTTCCACAAGTTAACCGCATCTTCAGAGGCACACAACAAACCGTGCATATAATTAACTTGTCCACGAATAACATTGCCCAACTCGGAATCAATTGTAGAATAACCCTCAATAGTTTGAGGTGCAGCTTTACGTATTTCGCCTTCCACCTTCGTTGCATTGTGGTACAATTTGTTAATCAATAGGTGTCCTGATGCCAATTGAACAAAATCTGGATTTTCCATTAATCCCTTTTCACGTGCAGATGAACCAATCCAACGCGCTACATGAGGTCGCATAGTAGCCATCCGCATTTCAAACGTGTCTGAAACGCTAGAGCCAGCCTCGTTATGATAATCGCCCCAGCCACCGGCGGCAAAACCTGTCTTTCCAAATAATAGGGAAACTATTAAAAATGAAAAAAGAGAAAACCTTTTACTCATAATATCCGTTCCAATATAAAAATTTTAAAAAACCAATATAGTGTTCTGCACATCAACATTAAAAACACCAATATTTTCATGAAATATACATATTTATTGCACAGAAAGTCAATAAAAACAAGATTTGTTTACTTAGAACAAAGCTAAAGAGGTGATAATTCCTCAACTCAAAGGGTTCACTCTTGCAAGAGGAGGAAAATTTGTATATGTTTCCTCAATTGCGCAATTTGCAACAAATGAGCCCCTTCTAATCGTAGAAGGGAAAGGAGCAAAAAGTTTATGTCTACCTCTCTAAGTAAGAAATCAAGCAAACATACCCCCTATATTCCAGCATCTAAAAATTTGCCGGAAGTAACAGTTAAAGCCGTTATTTTGGGCATCTTGCTTGCCATGTTGTTGGCAGGCTCCAACGCCTATCTCGGACTTAAAATTGGGCAAACAGTCTCTGCCTGTATCCCTGCTGCTGTGATTTCTATGGCTATTTTGAGATTCTTTAAGAATTCAAATATTCTTGAAAACAATATGGTTCAGACCATTGCTTCTGCCGGTGAAGTCATTGCCGGAGGACTTATTTATACCCTTCCAGCCCTGGTTATGATGGGATTTTGGCAAGGCTTTCCATATCTGCAAACAACAGCTATCGCTGTTATTGGCGGAACACTTGGGGTTCTTTTCTCGGTGCCTTTACGCCGTGCTTTTATCTTGGATCTCAAGCTCCCCTTTCCAGAAGGCGTGGCAACCGCCGAAGTCTTGAAGGCCGGAGAAGGACATGAAACAGGCGCCAAAGATCTTTTAGTTGGCGGTCTGATGGCTGCTGCTATCAAATTCTGTCAAAGTGCTTTCCAAATTGTAGGTGAATCGGCTGCGAAATGGTTTTCTGTTGGCGGAACTATGTTCGGATTCGGGACTGGCCTTTCCCCTGTTATTCTAGCCGCCGGATATATCGTCGGCATTCGCATCGGCGTGTGCCTGTTTATTGGAGCCGTCGCTATGTGGCTCATTATCTTGCCAATCTATGGCGTGGTAAATGGCCTTCCAGATGCACCTACCTTAGAGGATATTGGAATGACCATTTGGTCCACAAAACTTCGATTTGTTGGTGTGGGCGCCATGGTTGTTGGTGGATTGTGGGCCGTTATATCGCTAGTAAAGCCCATTAAAGATGCCATTATGTCTTCCTTTGATGCCCTCAGCCATGCGGGTGAAGGCGAAGGCCCCAAAGTCCTAAGGACAGAGCATGACATCCCCATGGTATATATTGTGACGGGAACTGTTGCCCTAGCAATCCCTGTCTTTATTCTGTTCAGCTATGTGGTTGATGCCAATGATATGCCCGTAACGACTGGACTGTTTTGGGCAACTGTTGCCTTTGCAACAGTTTTTGCGTTGATTGTTGGGTTTATATGTTCCTCAATTTCTGGCTATATGGCCGGACTTGTAGGCGCAACGTCTAACCCTCTTTCAGGCACAGTTATTGCCGCCATCTTAGCCGTGTCCCTTTTGCTTTTGGTTCTGTTGGGAACACAAGTTGACTTTGTCGTTCATACGGATGATGCCCTAAGTGCTGCGGCCACTGCCATCATTATTGGAGCGATGATTGCTTGCGCAGGCGCTATTAGTATGGACAACCTACAAGACCTTATGACAGGCCATGTGGTTGGTGCCACGCCTTGGAAACAAGAATTAATGCTCGTTATTGGTGTCATCGCCGGCGCCGTTGTTTTAACGCCAATCTTGCAGGTTCTCTACGAAGCGTACGGTATTGGGGCTTCATTCCCCCGTGAAGGGATGGACCCGACTCAAGCACTGGCTGCACCACAAGCAACCTTAATGGCTTCAGTGGCAAAAGGTGTTTTCTTGGGGAATCTTCCTTGGACATACATCATCATCGGTATTGCCCTTGGAGGCCTGAATATATTGGTAAATACAATTCTAAAAGCGCGTAAAAGCTCTTGGCATTTTCCTGTCCTTGCGGTTGCCCTAGGATTGTACCTTCCATTCGTCGTCACTATGACTATTTTTGTTGGAGGTGTCCTGAGACAAATTGTCGATAACGTTATCAAGAAAAAGAGAAAGAAAAAAGCACTGACAGAACTAGAAGCTGAGTCGGCCGAGCGTCGCGGTGTATTGTTTGCCTCCGGATCTATTGCAGGCGAAGCTCTTGTCGGAATTCTGTTGGCTATACCTTTCGCTCTTAAGCAAAGCACCTCTGTCTTTAAACTAGACTTTGGATTCGGGCCCTCGGAAATGATGTGGAGCGGAATTATCATCGTTGGTGGCTTCTGTTACTACTTCTATAGAGTTGGAACGACACCACTGCGGGATTGATCCGTCTTCGCTGCGCTACGACGTGATGAGGCGCTACGACGTGATTTTGAATCTTCTCTGGCATCAGTTTTATGGATCCCGCGCTCATAAGAAATTCTAAGTCGTGCTTATTGCACTCCAAGAATTCCTAATGGCCGGGAAGACGTCGTAGCGTAAGCGAAGAGCCACTCCTGACTACGCTAAGAAGCTTCGGGAGGCAACCTATCTCTAACGATTTCGATTGTTGCCCACCCTAAAAAGGGTGGCCTGCCAACCGAAGCTCGTAAGAGCGTAGGTTGGCGGAGGGGATGGGATTCGAACCCACGAAACGGGTTTCCCCGTTTAACGGTTTAGCAAACCGCCGCCTTCGACCACTCGGCCACCCCTCCGTGACCTATGTGGTCTCTTCTACCCAGCACGACTCTTTCTGTCAATGTGCAACAGACTCTTTCCCAGCAAAACTTATTGAATTTTGTCAAATTACTCTATAGAAGTACTTAACATATTTATGAGAGATATATTGCTATGACACCCCTAGATCTTAACAATCTTGGATTCAAAAAGGCACCCCAGGAGACGCGCGTCGTCGTTGCCATGTCTGGAGGTGTGGACAGCTCAGTTACGGCAGCTCTCATGGTGGAAGCCGGCTTTGATGTGGTGGGTATTACGCTCCAATTATACGATCATGGGATGGCTCTCCAGAAGAAAGGCGCCTGCTGTGCTGGTCAGGATATTTACGATGCGGCTCAAGTTGCAGAAAAGCTGAACTTCCCCCACTATGTTCTGGATTATGAGAGCATCTTTAAACAATCTGTCATTGATGGCTTTGCAGACGGATATCTCCGTGGAGAAACACCGATTCCCTGTATCCAGTGCAACCAGAAAGTGAAGTTCAAAGATCTTCTCAAGGCCTCTAAAGACTTAAACGCCGAAGCCCTCATTACGGGGCACTATGTCCAACGTGTTAAAGGACCGAATGGAGCAGAACTCCACCGGTCAAATGATAAATCCAAAGATCAGAGCTATTTCCTTTTTGCAACTCGGCAAGACGAACTGGACTATCTCCGTTTCCCCTTGGGGCATATGGACAAAGCTGAAACCCGCCGCCATGGCCAGCGCTTTGATTTAAATGTTGCTGATAAACCCGACAGCCAGGACATTTGCTTTGTGCCAAATGGATCCTATGCCCAAGTAGTCCAAAAACTTCGCCCAGGTGCCATAGAGCCAGGGCCGATTGTCCATGTCGATGGAACAATTTTAGGGCAACATAAAGGCATTATCCATTACACCATTGGACAACGCAGAGGCCTTGCCCTGGGCGATCACAATTCCGGAGATCCTCTATATGTCATTCGCCTCGATCCGAAAAAACACCGAGTCATTGTAGGGCCCAAAGAAGCATTGGCTCAAAAAGAGTTTGCAGTTCATGATATTAACTGGTTATCAGAAAAAATGAATGATCCCATTTCCTGCCAGGTGAAAGTACGCTCAACACACAATCCTATTGAAGCTTCCGTTCATGTGGATTTTCAAACCCTCAGCGGAAAAGTGACTCTTACAGAAAACACCTATGGGATCGCCCCCGGCCAGGCCTGTGTCTTCTATGACGGAGATCGCGTCCTAGGAGGCGGCTGGATCACAAGAGAAGAGATTTGCGACTAATTCCTTTGATCTCCCTCTAATATCAGAACCCGCCCCTTGACAGAAAACAGGGAACGTATTACGAAATTGCCTAAAGAAATACTCTATGGCGGAGTAGCTCAGCTGGTTAGAGCAACGGAATCATAATCCGTGTGTCGGGGGTTCGAGTCCCTCCTCCGCTACCAAGTTTTCTCAACGTTTCAGGATTTTTTGAATTGCAGAGTTGCTCAAGAGGGGGCCCAATAGGAGTTCCTGTCGAATCATCTGTGAAGGGGGAAGATAGATGCCCGAAGAAGGGATACGTAAAGCGAAATCAAATTCCGCTTCCCATATCCCTTACATCTACTTTGCTAAACATTCTGAATTTCAATTACAATGCAAAGGTCGCCACAAAGAATCCATACTATTTTTTCTTAAAAGTAATATGTGCATATGCCTCATCGTCTTGCATATCTTCGCCAGTCTCGTAATGCTTATAATGAATTACGTTGGTAATATGATATAAAGCAAATTCCTTTCCATCCTTTTTCCATACACTGTTTCTTTGTACTTTTGGATTGAGTTTGGGCTTACTTAAATATGCTTTGGCATCATCTACTTCACTGCTTTGATGCCCATCTAATACCCACTCATGCCCCTTGTGCATAAATGAGGGAGGGGATTTATCCAAAATCTTTTGAAATTCTGCAACCGTAAACTTTGGAGGATCTTTTCCCTCATTGGCCTCAGCAAAATTGACTCCCCACACGCTCACAAGTAGTAATGCTAATGGTACGATTTTAAGAAATTTCATAGCAACCTCCTGTATAAGAATATTATAAATACTTCCTTAAGTAATATTAACAAATAACTAGAAATTCAACAATTTTTTTATTAATAAGCATCAATAGAACAAAGATATATAGTCTTTATGAATTTGTGTATAATTTGCAGATTTATGTCTTTCCGAATAAAAATTGTGTCTCATGCGTTCTAAAGCTCTAAACAGCAGCTCACAAAAACTCGAACATAAGGGTAACACTCTCATCGTGATGGGATTATAAGGGGGCAATTATTTGCTTAAGTGGCTAATATGCCACATAATTTTGTGCATTTTACGGCAGCATTGTCTGATAATAAACTGTGCAGGGGTTAAATTTTACCTTTTATTTCAACTAATTATTTCTGTTTTGGTAGATTGTCTTTTATTTTCTTTCCGCGCCGCGACTGAAAGACTCTCCCTAAATAAAGTTTTTTTGAAAGAGACCCTTGGGATTTGGGCTTTTCAAGCTCAAAAATGAATGTTACGATCTCATTAGTTTAAAGAAAGTGTGCTAAGCGCTGATAAACATAGGGAGAGGCTAGAAACTTTCTTCCTTTTTGAGGTGGTCTTAGTTATCATTGAATTAAACGGGGGTTTATAAACCTGGTACGCAGGAAGTGAAATAAACATAGAGGGATAGAACTCGATGAAGAAACAAATTTTGACAACAGCAATCAGCGCAGCAGCCGTTTTAGCTGTTCTAGGACAGGATGCATTGGCAGGGCGTGATAATACGAAACGCCATCCTAAGGATGACCACAATTACGCATCAGCAGCTCTTGCAACAACGGCTCCTAAGGATTTGGGAGACCAAATCTCAGCAAGGCCTGATGTTGATCTTGGTGTTGTGCTTGAGCATGCCACTAACAACAAGGAAACTGGAAAAGCCCTTTTGGCAGCTGCCAAAAAGCATCCACACGTTCTTGATGCCATTATGAACAAATCAGAAGGCGATATTGGCTTTAGAGACAATATTCTTCTCCTTCTCATAGAAGATGCGGAGTTGGTTGATATGATTCTTTCTGACTACACAGAGAGCCATCCGAAGACAACAGCTTCGATTGCTTCTTTTGAGTAAGAACACCGAATTGTAAAAAAGAGCTAGGCTTTACGCCTAGCTTTTTTTTTGCCTTGAAGGATTGCACTTCTTTGAATTTGCTATGATGTGAGCCTCGAAAATGACTGGGATCTCACGCTGTTGGGGCCAGCTCACCTTTCAATCCTGGATCCTATATCGCATTCTCTCCAGCCCAAGACATCATTTATTCAAGAACTTCCTAGCTTTTGAAACGATCCTCGCTGAAAGGCGGGAAAACGAATGAATCCAGCCATCCCAGGACTATGCTCTAGGCGAACCGGCGTCTTACGCTGATGAGGCTTAGAGGGACTTGGTAGCGTGGGATCTACCGCATACAAAGTATAAGCCAGGAAATCAGTAATCAAAGATCAGCCTTTTAGCTTGCTTTGCAAAATCTCATTGATGATTTTAGGGTTTCCTTTTCCCTTCATGGCTTTCATTATCTGCCCCACGAAGAATCCGAAAAGTTTTTCTTTTCCTTGTCGGTATTCTGCCACTTTTTCGGCATTCTCTTCCATGACGCGGGCTATTTCCCCCTCAATGGCCTTGGTATCCGTAATCTGGACCAATCCCTTTTCTTCCACAATTTCCGATGCTGTTTTTCCAGTTGCCCACATATCGATAAATACATCTTTAGCAATGCGACCTGAAATAACATCTTCCAGCAAAAGATTGATCATACCAGCCAGATTTTCTGCGGAAACTTTGGATTGTTCAATAGAGAGCCCTTCCTTGTTTAAAGCGGCAAAGAAGTCTCCTACAACCCAGGTAGCTAGAGAACGCGGTCCTTTTTGCTTATCCTTAAGGGCTGCAACCCCCTCTTCGTAAAAACGAGCGGTCGTTGCTTCAGCAACCAAAACACCGGCTTCGTAGGGTGAAAGTACATAGTCTTTTATAAAGCGGGCTTTCTTTGCATCAGGAAGTTCCGGTAACTCCTCTCGAATCTCGTCCACAAAACCTTGAGAAAACACTAACGGCAACAAATCAGGATCCGGGAAATATCGATAGTCGTGAGCCTCTTCTTTGCTCCGCATAGAACGGGTTTCACCCTTCTTGGCATCAAATAGCCTAGTTTCCTGGACCACTTCTTGACCAGACTCTAATAGATCAATCTGACGCTCAATTTCACATTCAACGGCTTGTCCTACAAATCGAATGGAGTTCACATTTTTAATCTCTGCCCGTATCCCAAACTCCGTCCCTGGACGATGAAGAGACACGTTAACGTCTGCACGCATGCTGCCTTCATCCATATTGCCATCACTAGAGCCAATATATCTGAGGATTGTTCTGATTTTACGCATAAAGGCCATGGCCTCTTCAGGACTACGAATATCTGGCCTTGAAACAATCTCCATAAGGGCCACGCCGGCTCGATTCAAATCAATATAGGATTTTTCAGGGTGCTGATCATGAAAGCTCTTTCCCGCATCTTGCTCCAAATGCAGTCTTTCAATGCCTATACGCTGTGTCTTATCATCCTTAAGATCAATATCTAAGTAACCTTCCCCGACAATGGGATCCTTGTATTGGGAAATCTGATATCCTGCCGGCAGATCAGCATAAAAATAATTCTTCCGGTCGAATATGGATTTTAAGTTGATCTTGGCATTCAGCCCTAGGCCCGTCTTTACAGCCTGTTCTACGCAATATCCATTTATTACCGGCAACATTCCAGGAAAGGCAGCATCCACCAGTGACACTTGGTCATTTGGTTCTCCTGCAAATTTAGTACTGGCACCTGAAAACAATTTGGAGGCAGACGAAATCTGGGCATGAACTTCCATCCCAATGACCACTTCCCAGGGTCCTGTCTCACTTTCAATCAAGTATCTAGGTTTTTCCGCTTGTGTTGACATATCCCTACTCCCTTATGCCGCAATCTGAATGTCTTGCAGCTTCGGAAAAGCCGCGGCCTGTTCGATGACCTCTGCCGCCTGCAGCATACGGCCCTCTTCGAACGCTGGTGCAAAAAGCTGCAGCCCTAAGGGCAAACCATCGCTAGATAGCCCCGCCGGAACAGAAATAGCCGGAACACCAGCCAAATTGGCCGTCACAGTATAGACGTCGTTTAAATACATGGTCAGTGGATCTTGCGGCGCTCCCTCGACTGAAAAAGCAGGTGTTGGCGTCGTGGGGGTCAAGATAAGATCCACTTTCTCAAAAGCCTTTCGAAAATCTTGTGCAATAAGAGCGCGCACCTTCTGCCCCTTTATATAATAGGCATCATAGTATCCCGAGGACAGAACGAACGTCCCCAACATAATGCGTCTTTTTACTTCGTCTCCAAATCCCTCACCCCGAGTGTTCTCGTACATTTCATCTAAGCTGGTTCCAGGAGATCTAAACCCATAACGCACGCCATCGTACCGGGCCAAATTTGAGGAAGCCTCTGCAGTCGCCAAAACATAGTATGTGGGCAAAGCGTACTTTGTATGGGGTAAGGATATATCAACAACCTCGGCCCCTGCATCCCGAAGCCACTGTGCGCTCTTTTCCCAATACTGCTTCATACTGCCATCTAAGCCATCAGACTTATACTCTGTTGGAATCCCAACTTTCATTCCTTTTACATTCCCCGTCAGCATTTTTTCATAGGATGGAACAGGAATATCTGCAGAAGTAGATTCTTTGGGGTCATGGCCTGCCATAACTTCCAGCATAAGGGCCGCATCACGAACGGTGCGTGTCATGGGACCGGCTTGGTCAAAAGACGATGCAAACGCCATAATGCCGTACCTGGAACACCTCCCATAGGTGGGCTTTAAACCTACGATGCCACAAAAGGCAGCTGGCTGTCGAACCGATCCACCCGTATCTGTCCCCGTGGCAATCAAAGCAGAACGCGCAGCCACTGCTGCCGAAGATCCGCCCGAAGATCCTCCTGGCACCAATTTTTTCTTCTTATCATCGGCTGAAACCCAAGGATTTATGGTTGGCCCCTCGAAGCTGGTCAACACAGAAGACCCCATGGCAAATTCGTCTAGATTCACCTTTCCAAGATGCACGGTCCCTGCTTCTTTCAGGTTTTTAGAAACTGTCGATTCATAAGGGGGCACAAAATTATTCAGAATTTTCGAGCCAGCCTTCGTTAAGAGACCTTCCGTACAAAAAAGGTCCTTATTGGCCAACGGAATCCCTTCTAGAGGACGGGCTTCGCCCTTTTGGTATCGTTGATCACTTTCTTTGGCATCTTCTAGGGCCCGTTCTGGTGTTTCCGTCACATATATATTGAGTCCACGGGTTTTTTCCATTTGGGCCAAATAAGATTCTGTTAACTCAACGGTGGAAAAGTCCTTGTTTCCAAGCCCTGTTAAAACCTCAGATATCGTCAAGTCAATTAAACGCTGATCCGCCATAAAAAAGTTCCTACCAACTATTATACTTTAAACTTCTACTCAATCACCTTGGGGACCACAAACATGTTGTGGGTGGATTCCGGGGCATTGGAGACGATCTTCTGGACACAGCCTCCATCCGTTACCTTGTCCTCACGCTCTGGCAAACTTTTCACAAAGAATTCCACGGGACTCGACATAGGCTCAACGTCATCCGTATCCAGTTCTTTAAGGGTATCTACCCAATCAAGAATTTGAGACATATCTTTCTGGAGAGATTTTATTTGATCTGCTTCAATTTTCAGTCGCGCGAGATGTGCTATTTTCGATACTGTCTTTTCATCAACGGCCATGAATCATTCTCCATATTTCTCAGGAATGTACCCTACACAAGCTCATGCCAAGAAACAAGAACAGAGCATAAAAAAATCCCCGGAGAAAACTCTCCAGGGATTTCTATAAACTTAAGTCTAAGCTAGCCTAGAACTTGTAAGCTGCTCCAACAAGGAACGTGCTTACGCGAGGCGTGAACTTTCCTTCGTCACTTTTGATTTCTGAGAAGAAAGCATAAGTATAATCGGCACGAACGGAGATTTTATCACTTACCATTGTCTCGATTCCTACACCAGGTACAAAGGCATACTTACCTTTTTCTTTTTTCTCAAATCCTGTTCCATCAGAAGCGCTAAGTCTAAATTTGCTGTAACGAACACCAAGCTTAAGGAAAGCAAGTGTCTTAGGCGCAACTATTACACCACCGCGAACAAACGCAGAATACAGAAGACCTCGGCTTGCCTTGAAGTAAGCACCGCTTGTATTTCCATTTGATGAAGTAGAGGTACCTGAATCAAGTCCGATGTCAAGTTCACCACCAACATAGAACTTGTCGCTGGTCATTTTACCGTATCCACCAAAAATGCTTCCAGCAAGTCCTGATGATCCCAAATCTGCTTTTGCATTCGTGCTCGTAGCCTTAGCTTCACCTTTCATTGAGGTAAGACCAATACCAAGACCAGCATAAAAACCCTCAAAATCCTTTGCGAAGGAGTCTGAAGCAGAAGCTGTTGTAAGAGCCGTTGCAGCTGCTAAAATAGCAAGTGACTTTTTCATAAGATGTATCCTTTCAAAATTTACATCAACACATTGCTCTGAAACTTTCGTCGAAAAAATCAGAACACATAACCATCTTTCATGATTCTCGAATACGATTTACATATAATACTGTCAACGAACAGCACACCTTCTCCCTCCTCATTATCGAGAAGTGTGATAAAAAAGTAACAAAATGATTTTATTCCTCTTCCATTCCCTTTTGTGCTCCAATATGTTAGGCATCATTTGAACAAAATTGGATTGGTAACACCTGTGACAGAATCGCGCCCTCTTCTCACCCGATTTGCCCCGAGCCCAACTGGATACCTCCACGTGGGTAATATTCGGATGGCCCTCATTAACTGGCTTTTCGCCCACCATAATGGGGGAAAGTTCCTGCTACGCATGGATGATACTGATCCTGAGCGCTCAGAGAAAAAATATGCTTCCGCCATTGAAAAAGATCTCAACTGGCTTGGCTTAAATTGGGATGTGTTCGCCCGTCAATCGGATCGTTTCGACCGCTATAACAAAGCTATAGAACATCTCAAGAACACAGGCCGCCTTTACCCATGCTATGAAACGCCCGAAGAACTAACCTTTAAACGAAAGCGCCTATTGGCCCAAGGGAAACCTCCCATATACGACCGTGCTGCCCTTAAGTTATCTGATCAAGAGAAACAAGATTTTGAGAACCAAGGACGCACAGCCCATTGGCGACTTTTGCTGGAAGCAAAAACCATTCATTGGGAAGACCTTGTGTGTGGTTCCATGACTTTTGAGGGAAAAAACCTCACAGACCCTGTTCTTGTTAAAACTGATGGCCAACCCATTTATACGCTAGCAACTATTGTGGATGATATGGAGCTAGGCGTTACCCATATTATTCGAGGAGAAGACCATCTCACCAATACGGCCATTCAGCTCCAGCTCATAGAGGCTCTCGGAGGCAATCCTGACGCATTTACCTTTGCGCACCTCCCTCTTCTTACTAGAATGAATGGTAATCCTATTAGTAAACGTGATCAAACCTCCAAACACGGTCAAAGCCTGAATATCTGTGACCTCCGAGAAGAAGGCATTGCAGCTATGCCTCTCAACAGCCTTTTAGCCAAATTGGGAACGTCAGATCCTATAGAACTATATCAAGACATGACAAAGCTAATTGATACTTTTGATATTCATAAGTTTGCCCGGTCTACACAAAAATTTGACGAAGAAACCCTCTTTTCCCTCAATGCTAAACTTCTCCATCACATGCCTTTTGAAAAGGCCGCAAGCCTCATTAATGAGCCGTCTCTCACACAAGAATTCTGGGAGGTCATTCGGGGAAATCTAGACAATCTGGAAGAAATTAAGATATGGCAAAAAGTCTGCTTTGATAATATGACGCCTGTCGTAAATCCTGAGGATGCAGATTACATTAAACAAGCCTTCAACCAGCTCCCCAAAGCCCCCTGGGACGAAAATACGTGGAAAACTTGGACGCAAGAGCTTAAAAAAGAAACCGGTCGAAAAGGGCGTGCCCTCTTCCTCCCCCTTCGACAGGCTATTACTGGGCATGATCATGGCCCCGAAATGAAAGATCTATTGCCAATAATTGGATATGAACGTACTAAAGAACGCCTCCAAATAGGAATCGATGCATAGGAACCCATGACTGACTCCACGATCACACCAAAATTTTATAACACCCTAACTTTGCGGGAAGAACCCTTCATCCCCCTGGATCCAGAGAATGTTAGGATGTACGTATGCGGCCCCACGGTCTATGACTATGCCCATATTGGAAACGCTAGACCCGCCGTGATCTTTGATACCCTCTATCGGTTTTTTAAAATTCTTTACCCAAAGGTTACCTACGTCCGAAATATCACCGATGTAGATGATAAAATTATCAAAGCTTCTGAGGAGACGAAAGAATCCATCGAGGATATTACAAAACGCACCACACAAGCCTATCATGATGACATGGCAGCCCTGAATACGTTACTACCGGACATCCAGCCAAAAGCCACTGAACATATCCTGGAAATGATCCAAATGATCAAAATCCTTGTGGATAAAGGTCACGCTTACGAAGCTGAAGGGCACGTTCTTTTCAGTGTCTCTTCGGACCCATCCTATGGCTGTCTCTCCCACAGGAACCGCAAAGAAATGATTGCAGGCGCCCGTGTTGAGGTCGCCTCCTATAAGAAAAACCCTGCCGATTTCGTTTTGTGGAAGCCCTCAAGCGATGATGTGCCCGGATGGGGAAGCCCCTGGGGTCGAGGTCGCCCCGGCTGGCACATTGAATGCTCAGCTATGAGCCAAAAATACCTCGGCAACACTTTCGATATTCACGGCGGCGGACAGGATCTTATTTTCCCCCATCACGAGAATGAGCTGGCTCAAAGCACCTGCGCCCACAGTGGAGCTCCTTTTGCTCGCTATTGGCTACACAACGGATACCTAACCATCCGTGGAGAAAAAATGTCCAAATCTCTTGGCAATTTCCGCACGGTTCACGAACTTTTGGAACATGTACCAGGAGAAGTCATCCGCTATGCCCTCCTTTCCGCCCATTATCGGCAACCTCTGGACTGGTCCGAAGACAGTATCTTGCAAGCAAAAGCGAGTTTAGACCGACTCTATACGGTATTACGTCAATTCGACCATCAAAAGCCCGATCCCAGTAGCGAACCCTCACAAAAACTGCAAAAAGCCCTAGCTGATGATTTGGGTACGCCTCAAGCGCTGGCCCACCTCCACGCGTTGGCCACAAACTTCAATAAGTCCAAGAACGAAAAAGAAAAAGCTGAAATTCACCAAATGCTCCTAAGGGACGGACAACTTCTCGGCCTTCTGGAGAAAAAACCAGAACAGTGGTTTAAGGATCTCCCCCAAAGCCACAATGGTCTCCATGAAGAAGAAATTGAAAAATTGATTACGGCTCGTGAAACCGCCAGAGGCCAAAAGGACTTTGCAGAAGCTGACCGGATTCGCAAAGAACTGGAAAGCAATGGGATCTCCCTAGAGGACACGCCATCTGGAACCCTCTGGCGACACACAGGATAAAATAATGCCCAAGGGAACTAAGCAGCCTCCTGTCGTAATATTGGTGGACCCAGCCCATGATGGGAATATTGGATCCACGGCCCGAGCCATGTGCAATTTTGGCCTAAAAGATCTTCGGTTAGTCCGACCAAAAGAAAACTGGCTCACCCTTTTCACTCGACAAATGGCTTCTGGTGCCAACGAAATTCTGCACAATGTGAAGATTTTCGAATCAACCCAGGACGCAGTATCAGATATAAACCGCCTATATGCTTCTACGGCAAGGCCTCGTGATATGATCAAGCCTGTTGTTACCCCGAATCAAGCCGCCATAGAAATGTGTCAGGCTTCAGATGACGGTGAGAAAGTTGGGATCCTCTTTGGGACAGAAGTTTCCGGACTGGTGAACGAGGATGTGGTGCTCGCCGATAGTATCATCCAGATTAACCTGAGCCCTGACTTTCCCTCCCTCAACCTAGCCCAAGCTGTTCTCTTGATCTCCTATGAATGGTTTCAAAAGGCCACAACCACCCTCCGACCAGACCGTTTCCTTCGTCGAGGAAAAACGCCTCCTGCCACCCAAGAAGATTTGATGGGCTTTTACGGTCACTTAGAAGGTGAACTAGACAAGTCTTATTTCTGGCGCACACCTGAGAAACGCCCCGACATGATTCGAAGCATCCGGAATATTTTTGGCCGCAGTCAATTAACCCATCAGGAAATCCAAACCCTCCGAGGCATAATTACAGCCCTCGTCCATCATCGGTGGCGTGAAAAAAATTAGTTTGACAAAAGAACAGAATCCAGTATACGTATTTGGATCGCGTGATAAGTATAGTATTTGTTTTACCAGATAGGTTTGTTGAATGTCAAAACGCCTCGAGTCAAAGTACAAAATTAACCGCCGCCTAGGCGTAAATCTTTGGGGTCGCCCCAAGAGTCCTTTGAATAAAAGAGATTATGGACCCGGACAGCATGGCCCTACCCGTCGTAGAAAGATTTCCGACTATGGGCTTCAGTTGAACGCAAAGCAAAAACTTCGTGGCCACTATGGCAACATTACAGAGCGTCAGTTCCGCAAAATTTATGCCGAAGCCGTTCGTCGCAGAGGTGACACGGGAGAAAACTTGGTAGGCCTCCTAGAGCATCGCTTGGATGCCGTTGTCTATCGTTTAAAGTTTGTCCCCACGGTATTTTCAGCCCGTCAATTCGTCAACCACGGCCACGTCCTTGTGAACGGAAAAAAGGTCAATATTCCTTCCTACCGCTTGCAAGTTGGAGATGTTGTCGAGGTTAAGGAAAAGTCAAAGACCCTGGATATAGTCATGGTCGCATCTCAATCTCCCGAGAGAGAAATTCCAGACTACCTAGAGCTGGACACTAAAAAATTCAAAGGAACGCTTTTAAGAACACCAAAGCTAGAGGATGTTCCTTACCCATGTCAGATGGAACCGAACCTGGTTATTGAGTACTACTCTCGATAGTTACACAGAGTTTCAATAGAAAAGCCCCCTCCTTCCGGGGGCTTTTTTTATGGATGCTTTTTCGGAAGAGGTGGAACAGGCGGTACATGAAGAGGACAGCTGCAGTTAAGAGAACAGCCTTTTAGTTGGCACTTCTTTTTGTTCAAACAACATTCAGGACAGTCTGTACACTCGCAAGGACACGCCATATCAGAGAACTCTAAGGGAGACTCTTCTGTGAACTCTTCTCCCTCTTCCATGGGTAATTCTAAAGTTTCAGAGCTTCTTTGCTCACTCGCCTCATTCTTACCAGGTTGAATTATTTTGGGAACAAAGGCCTGTTTGTCAACATGGAGCTTACGCATACGGTTCGGCTTCAAGCCTGCCTGAACCCGTTGGCTTTCCCTTTGTTCTTCGGCCTTTCTAATTTTACCTTGATGCTTTGGCCCCTCCGCCTTCTGCTCCGAAGTTGCCTTATCGGGAACTTCATCCTCAACGGTCGACCGAAGCGCCGAAGCCTCAAAGCACGAGAAACATGCCCCTAGAATAAACAAAATTGGAAGTAGCCTTGGCCTCATGAATTTCCTCTCTTCCCATAGTTTTTACCGCAAAAGGGAGAGAAGGTGAAGGTTATTTAGCTGAAAAGAAATTATTCCTTCTTAATCACATAATTCCTACTAAGCATCAGGACATATTTTCTTTACTTCTTTAGGTTTCAGATCTAATAATTTTGAGCATTCAGCTGTATGCTTACAAAAATATTTTGTAAAACAACATTTTGTCATTTCAACAGGGTGCTTGCCAGTAACAACTTTGCATTTGTCACCAATCTTCTTTTGCAACTCTTTAAAAACGCAAACTATCTGATGACCATCCTTTGTCGGGGCCCAAACTCCACAGTCACCGCCAACAAGCTTCTGTGCCTCCGAAGCACCTTTGCCATTACTATTCGCGTTAAAACCCAAAAACAAAGCACCAATTACGGCTAAATACAAAAATTTTTTCATGTTTTTTTCAAAACCCCTCTTACAACGTTGAGTAACGCTTTTTTTGGAACCTTAGTCTCTTGCCCTCTTAATATCAATGCCTTTCTCTTGGTAAAGTTCTTCCAGCTCCCCTGATTCGTACATTTCTCGGATAATGTCACAACCGCCAATAAACTCTCCCTTTACATACAGCTGAGGGATCGTGGGCCAATCACTAAAGGTTTTGATGCCTTCCCGCACGTCGGGATCTTCCATGACATTAACGCTTTTATAGGGAGCCTTGAGATGCTCTAAGATCTGAGCCACCACCGATGAAAATCCGCACATGGGCAATTTGGGCGTTCCCTTCATATACAAAACGATATCGTTGTCTTTAATATCTTTTTGAATAACGGCATGGATAGGTTCGGTCATAGAAGGCTCCTTTATGGCTCAATATTGGTATTTTCTAGGGACTTCATACGCTTCCAATTGCTGTGGGTCAAGGAATAGATGTCCTTTGCCCTACTCAATCAGTGCAGCAAGCTTCACTCCATGCACCAGGACTCAGTGAGCCTTTGCCCAGGTGACACCCTCTTTTATGCCCACTTCTAGAGGAACGCTGAGAGAGCCGGCACTCATCATAATCTTTCGGATAGACTCCGACAAAATCTTAGCCTCTTGGAGAGGGGCTTCAAACAACAGTTCATCATGGACTTGAAGCAATAGCTTTGCCGCTAGCTTGTTCTTTGCCAGTGCCCCTGGCACCTGAATCATGGCCCGTTTGATAATATCGGCAGCCGTCCCCTGGAGAGGGGCATTTACTGCTTGGCGCTCGGCAAAATTTCGCCGCTGAAAATTCCCCTCACCTATGGCAGGAATATGAATCCGCCGCCCAAACAGGGTCTCAACATACCCATGCTTACGAGCAAACTCTTTGGTCTTTTCAACATAATCTTGGATACCAGGATATTGCTCGAAATAGGACTTAATATATTTTCCCGCATCCTCCCTTGGAATACCCAACTGACGGGCAAGACCAAATGCACTGATGCCATAGATGATTCCAAAGTTTATGGCCTTGGCCCGATAGCGCAGATCTGCCTCGACTTTGTCCACGGGCACACCGAACATCTGTGATGCCGTAATGGCGTGAATATCACGCCCTTCCCGAAAAGCCTCTTTCAAAACCGGAATATCCGCCATATGGGCCAGCAACCGTAGCTCAATCTGAGAGTAGTCCAAGGATACAAAGGTATGGCCTTCCTTTGCCACAAAGGCCTCCCGTATTTTCATGCCCGTTTCCGTTCGGATGGGAATATTCTGCAAATTGGGATCGGTAGACGACAAGCGGCCCGTTGAGGCAATGGTCATGCCATAAGACGTGTGAACCCGCCCTGTCTTTGGATTCATTTCCTCTAAAAGCGCATCGGAATAGGTGCTTTTCAATTTAGCTAAATGGCGCCACTTTAGAACCTTGTCGGGCAAATCGTGGCCCATAACTGCCAGCTCTTCCAGCACGTCGGCACTGGTGCTAAAGCCTGTCTTACCCTTTTTAGTGGGCGTCATCCCCATTTCATCAAATAAGACTTCCCCCAACTGACGCGGCGACGCAATATTAAAGGGATGGCCAGCAAGCTCATGAATCTCAGCCTCCAGGACTACCAATTTTTCAGAAAATTCCCGACTTAACGCCCGCAGTCTCTCTGGATCGACCAGAATCCCCTCATTTTCCATTTCGACTAAAACAGGTACTAACGGCCGTTCCAACGTCTCATAAACGGAAACCATGCGCTCCTTTAAAAGCCGTGGCTTTAGGGCGCCATAGAGCGCCATGGTTACATCTGCATCTTCAGCCGCATATTGGCAGGCCTTGTCCAGAGGCACATAATCAAAGGTAATTTCCTTTTGACCCGTGCCCACCACATCCTTATATTTTACAGTCGAACGGCCCAAATGGCGCTCGGCCAAGGCATCCATATTGTGATTATTTTTGCCGCAATCTAATACGTAGGAAATGAGCATGGTGTCGTCTATGGGCCCGAGGTCGATGCCATATTTTTTCAGAACCAACATATCGTACTTTAGGTTCTGGCCGATTTTCAGAACACTAGGATCCTCCAGCAAGGGCTTTAGGAGTTTCAGGGCCTCATCCCGTGGAATTTGGCGCACTGATTCCATGGGGACCGCTCCCTGATGGGCCACGGGAACATAGCAGGCCTCCCCTTCGGCAACTGACAGGGAAAACCCCACAAGATCAGCCTCCATGGCATTCAGCGAAGTTGTTTCCGTATCGAAGCCCACATAGCCCAACTTGCGCGCCCGTCCAATCCAGCCTTCTAAAACGGATAGCTCCTGCACCAATTGGTATGTCTTTGCCGGAGACTCGTCCCCAGGCTTGGACTTTTGATTCCGTTCCAGGCGGATTACAATGTTGTTAAAGCCTTGCTCTCTCAAATAAGAAAACAGTACATGTTCATCCATTTGGGGAATGAGAAAGTCCTCAAAAGTCTCCTCAATGGGAACATCTTCTTTCAGCTGCACCAATCTTTTAGAAATCCGCGCGTCCTCTGCGTGATCTATAAGCTTTTGCCGACGAGCCGGTTGTTTAATTTCGCCGGCCCTCTCTAAAAGGGTTTCCACATCTCCATAGATTTTGATAAGTTCTGCGGCCGTCTTAACGCCGATGCCCGGCACTCCTGGGACATTATCACTACTATCGCCCGCCAGTGCCTGAACCTCCACCACTTTTTCAGGAGGCACCCCAAACTTTTCAATGACTTCAGGCACCCCAATGGAACGGTTCTTAAGAGGGTCTCTCATTTCAATGTTGCCCCCCACCAATTGCATCAAATCCTTGTCAGAGGAAATAATGGTCACTTTTGCCCCTTGAGCCTCCGCCATACGAGCATAAGTTGCAATAAGATCATCGGCTTCAAACCCTTTCATCTCAACCATGGGAAGCTGTAGAGCCTTACAGGCCTCTCGAATAAGGGGAAATTGGACGATAAGATCCTCTGGAGTCTCGGACCTGTTGGCCTTATAATCCTTGTAAATATCCATGCGAAAGGTTTCACGGCCCGCATCAAACACCACAGCCAAATGATCAGAAGAGACCTCGTCTCGTAACTTCAACATCATGTTCACAAATCCATAAACAGCCCCCACGGGCGTTCCGTCCGTTCGGGTAAGGGGCGGCAAGCCATAGTAGGCCCGAAAGATATAGCCAGAGCCATCTACGAGATATATGTGTTTTAAATCTTTGGTTTCCATTGCTAATTCCATAATGACCCTTTCCTATCACATTTTTATCACCTTTTTGATACAAAAAAAGTTACAATGAAAATGTATGAAGAAAAAAAAGCTTGGGGCTTTGGAGAGATTGTTTTTTTTCCGTTATTCACGGCAAAAAGCATCCCCAAAGATAAAAAATGGAGGCTGAAATGGGGCGTACAAATAGGTTTTACACACTCGTTCTTGGGAGTCTACTCCTGGCATTCTTGATAGTACCTGCTGCTAACTCAAAGAGTATAGATGTAAAACTCCGTGCTGAACATATGGAGGAGACAGAAATGGCATCCTCCAAGAAGAGTGCGGATACTGGAATACAGCGCTCTACAGAATCCATTTTAGACGATGTCAGACGAGCTAAAGCAAATAGTGGCCTCGTTTCGCAGCTCCCCTGATAACGTCTAAAAATAAAAAATCTTATCTAAAATTCAAACGATTACCGTTTCTGGCCCAAAACCCGCCTTGACAAGGTGCGATTAAAGGGAGAAATTAGCGCGTATCATAGAGAGGGTATTCGTTATGAATAATTCATCACCACAAACGAACTTATCAATCATCGGTGCACCAACTGATATTGGGGCGAGCCTTAGAGGATCTTGCATGGGCCCAGAAGCGTTGAGAGTCGCCCATATTGAAAAAAGATTGACTGAGATGGGCTATCGAGTCAAAGATCGACGTAACCTGAGTGGCCCCCTAAATCCGGAAGAAGAACCCCAAGGAGGCTTTCGCCACCTTAAAGAAACTCTCGCGTGGGCCAAGATGACAAGAGACGCCGTTACTGGAATCCTCAAGGATGGAGACCTCCCCATCATATTGGGCGGGGACCATTCCGTCTCCATGGGATCAATCTCTGCCGTTGCTCATCATTGTAAGCAGCAAAAAAAGCCGCTCATGGTTTTTTGGCTAGATGCCCATACGGACTTCAACACAAAGCATACAACGCCTACATATAATACCCACGGTATGGCCGTCTCCATGTTGTGTGGCGTCAATAATGAAGAGCTGCTTTCCATTGGCTATGAGACACCCGTATTACAGACAGATCAGGTGGTTTTCATTGGCATTCGATCAGTCGACCCTCTTGAGTTAAAGTTGGTGCGTGAAAATGGCATGGCCGTCTTTGACATGCAGACGATCGATAAACACGGCATGGATTATGTGATGGATGGCGCCCTCGAAAAAGCGAAAAAGTTGAAGGCTCACATCCATGTTAGCTTTGATCTAGATTTTTTGGATCCTTACGTTGCCCCTGGTGTGGGAACATGTGTTCATGGGGGCGTTACCTTCCGAGAGGCCAGACTCTGCATGGAAAGAATTTATGAATCGGGCCTTTTTGGATCGTTGGACATTACAGAACTCAATCCGGCCCTAGATCATAAAAATAAAACAGCAAAAATCGCTGCCACTCTTGTTGAGAGCCTATTTGGACGTAAGTACCCGGATCAATACTAGTATTGATCCCTAAACTAATGCTAATATGCCGGTGATAAAGCCCTCGTGGGACGATGAGGGCCGCTAAAAAATATAAGGCATGGCAGGCAGACGTATGACCAAAAGAGACACAACCAGATCCGCTCAAATTATAGAAAAAGCAGATAAATTTATCTCCCCCTGCTATTCGCCCCTCCCGGTGATTATAGAACGGGGCGAAGGCGTTTGGGCCTATGATATTGACGGAAACAAATACTTAGATTGCCTCAGTGCTTATTCCGCCGTGAATCAGGGCCACTGTCACCCTAAAATCCTCAAGGCAATGTACGAGAGCAAGCAAAACGGCTTACACTGCCTTCACGGGCCTTTTATAACGAAGTGAGAGCCGATTTCATAGAAAAACTATGCAAATTTTGCCATATGGAGATGGCTTTGCCCATGAATTCGGGATCAGAGGCCGTCGAAACGGCCATCAAGGTCATGCGCAAATGGGGCTATATGATCAAAAAGGTTCCTAAAGATAAGGCTGAAATTATTGTTTGCCGTAATAATTTCCATGGTCGCACCACGACCGTTATTAGTTTTTCAACCGATCTCCAGTATAGAAAGGATTTTGACCCCCTTACCCCTGGCTTTAAAGTTATCGACTTTGGGGATGCGAAGCAATTGGAAGAAGCCATAACTGAAAACACCGTGGCCTTTTTGGTTGAGCCTATTCAAGGGGAAGGCGGCATCATTGTGCCTCCTGATGGCTATTTAAGCCAAGTTCGCAAGATCTGTACTGAGCACAACGTCTTGATGGCCTGCGATGAGATTCAAACAGGATTAGGGCGCACGGGAACTCTTTTTGCTTATGAACATGACTCCGATGCCAAGCCCGATGTTTTAATCCTAGGAAAGGCCCTTAGTGGCGGTTTTTACCCCGTTTCAGCTGTTGTCGCCTCCGAAGAAATTTTAGGCGTCTTCCAGCCCGGTGATCACGGCAGCACCTTTGGGGGCAACCCACTTGCCTCTGCCATCGCCAGTGCAGCCTTAGATGTCACCATTGAAGAAGACTTGACCAAAAACTCTCGAGAGCTGGGGGCCTATCTCCACACAGAACTCCGCAAAATCTCCTCCCGTCATATAAAGGAAATCCGCGGCCGTGGCCTTTTTGTCGGCATTGAGATTAAAGAGTCCTCTGGTCTCGCGCGCCCCTTTTGCGAAAAGCTGATGACCATGGGCCTGCTCAGCAAAGAAACCCATGAACAAATCATCCGACTCGCCCCGCCCCTGATCATCACGAAGGAAGAGGTGGATATCATTATCAAAACCGTCCGAAAGCTTTTTGAAGAAGCGGAGTGAGGGGTATCGCAGCAACAGCTAAAAACCGTCATTCCGGAGCCTAGGAACTCTGGACGAACCGGCGTCTTAAGCCGGTGAGACATAGAGTGAGTTGGCATCGCGGAATCCATACAATCAGATGACAGAGAACAGTAAAGTGCCTTGCAGCAACCATTAAATCTGACCTCAGAGCTCTGTCCTCTGATTCCTGTACTATGGATCCCGCGCTCATAAGAAATTCTATGGCGCACCTTCGGCTTGCCAAGAATTCCTAATGGCCGGGAAGACGGGCTTTGGCTGAATAACAAGCTTTGGCCGTGTGTAGAAGACTGCAATACTGTCTGATTCCCGTCATTCCGGAGCCTAGGAACTCTAGCTGAGCAGGCGTCTTAAGCCGGTGAAGCAGAGAGTGAGTTGGCATCGCGGAATCCATGGATAGGAAGATTTCAAATATCGCAGATAACCGTTACTACGAGACACTTTTCTGAAATCTAGCCTCTCCCCTTCTAACACCAGTCTTTTCCCCTCTCTGGCATCCGAAGACTCCTCAAAAAAAAGCGGCCCTTCCGAAGAAGAGCCGCTGGTGTCTTTATTTAAACAATCAACCTAAAAGGAAGCAGCTGCCATGTAGAGACTCCCAATACCTGCACTCGCGACGATTTGATCCCCACCATCTTCACCGGAAGCAACTTGATTACCATCTTCATTGGAAGCAACTTGGTTCTCGTCCTCTTCGCTGGCAACAACTTCATTACCATCTTCATTGGAAGCAACCTGGTTCTCGTCTTCCTCACTGGCGACGACTTGATTATCCCCCTCTTCGCTATCAGCGACTGGGTTATCATCCATCTGGTTGGCAAATAACTCATTCGAATCATCTGATCCTTCAAAGGTTTTATCGAGGTGCGCGACATCTTCATCATCACTAGCGTCATCACCTCCTGTACCACCTCCGGCATCGTCTCCGAAATCTTCACCAAAGGAAATGAGCGTAGTATCAGTATCTGTCCCGGTTGGCTCAATGATCACGAGTGTCCCTTGTGGATCCTGCTGACCACCGCCACTTCCATCATTAGCCTCTCTAAGACTATCACCAAGGAAGGTCAGCTGATTGTCATCCAGACCCAAAAGAATTTCAGTTGGCAGTCCTGAACTGGCAGCTCCACTGACAAGATTTCCTGTTCCAAAGCTAAATCCGGTTAGTTCGGAAAGTGTTAACAGTATAAGGCTAGCCGAACCTGGGAAATTGAAGTTCGTACTTCCAAAGGTCATAACTTTAAGATTGCTAGAGCCTCCTCCATTATCTAGAGAAGCAATAACAATATCACCCGATGCAGTATGTGTTCCAAGTACTGCTATTCCATCATCTCTACGGTTTTCAATTCCATAGTCACCGCCAGAAGTATTTGTACCACTGGTCGTTCCTAGATTGGCCACTCTCGTTATGAGATCTATTGCACCACCTGTCGCGCTCAGTACCAGGGTCCCTGCAGTTACATTAATGCTTCCACCACCCGATTGTGTGATACCACCACTATTAGCCGTCAACGTCATGGTTTCAGTAGTAGCTAGCGCGATACCACTACTAAAGGTGATAGATGGTGCATAGAGCTCCATTGAGTATGCCAGAGCTGTTGTATCTCCGATATTATCTGCAACATTCAACGCACCTGTATTGGTCCCATTTGAATAACCAATGATAAGAGAACCACTAGGAGCAACACCACCCTCTAAGAAAGCCGATGTAAAGGCAAGATTACCTGTGGCCCCATCACCCACACCAATGGTCTGAGACAACGTACTTGGACGCATGGTGATATTACCAGATGATGCAGTCAATGTATCAGTACCCGTTGGCAAGTTACTAACTGTATCCGCCGTATAGATTTGGTTACCTAGCGTCGTTGTCCACGTAAAGTTGCTTGCAAAGTTAAGATTGTTTGCACCAACATTTAAGGTAAGGACGTCAGTCGATGCTGTTCCCGATACCGTGAGGTCACCTGACAGAGCTAAGTTCGCCGCTGAGTTAGTGAACGCAAATGACGTTGCTGTTGCTCCACTTGGATCTAGGGCTGTAACGTTGTTCGCTCCCGTTAAGCTTACCGCTCCTGTGGCCGTCAACGTTAACTCGGTGGCTGACAATAATACACCTGTTCCTGAGATTCCTGCTCCGATCAACGTGATCTCTCCAGTGCCTGTTGTCGTCAATCCATTACTTACGGCAATATCACGACCTGTCGCTGTAAACGTGATTCCGCCATTCAGATCTGCCGCTAACGCCCCGGAGATATTTAAGTTACCTGCCGTGTTCGTGAATGAGAATGAGCTTGGCGTCTCTCCACTACCATCTAGGGCTGTGACGTTGTTCGCTCCCGTTAGGCTTACCGCTCCTGTGGCCGTTAACGTTAACTCGGTGGCTGACAACAAGACACCTGTTCCAGAAATACCCGATCCGATCAACGTGATCTCTCCAGTACCCGTCGTCGTCAATCCATTACTTACGGCAATATCACGACCTGTCGCTGTAAACGTGATTCCGCCATTCAGATCTGCCACTAACGCGCCGGAGATATCTAAGTTACCTGCCGTGTTCGTGAACGCAAAGGATGTTGGCGTATCTCCACTACCGTCTATAGCCGTTACGTTGTTCGCTCCCGTTAAGCTTACGGCGCCTGTGGCCGTTAACGTTAGCTCGGTAGCTGACAACAAGACACCCGTTCCAGAAATACCCGATCCGATCAACGTGATCTCTCCTGTTCCCGTCGTCGTCAATCCATTAC